>WQZE01000001.1 GCA_009780875.1 Bacillota bacterium
AAGTGCGAGATGCAAAAATGAATCTCACCAAAGCAGAGGAACAACATATGGATGAGATTGCGCTGGTTGGTGAAAGTGTTTTTGAAAATATGGGTTCTGATTGGGAACAAGCATTTTCACAATTTGTAGATGTTTTGAATGCAGATGAATTGCAAATTATGAACACGATGATAGACAAAATGAATGAGGGCAAAGTGGATGGGAGCCTGGAAAGAGGTACTTTTAGAATCCATTTGTATGTCCAATTTTCAACGGGATATTTTGTCGGGTATTTGGTCTCTGGATTGATAGTGACTTTTATTTCTAGTATTGTGGTTTCTATGATAGGTGCAGGGACGGCGGCAGGTGGACCCGTAGGATCCGTTGTAGGCACGATTGTGGGTGCCCTTATTGGTGGGGCAATACAGTCTAGTGTGCAAAATTTGATTGATAGGAGTGGACAAGGCGGATTTTACCGCAAATTGATTGATGAGTCATTTTGGTTTTTGTGGAACGGAAAGTGGGAGAAAAATTTGTTGGACTATTTGATGGATTTGATTAGTTTTGCAGGTGGTGGATTTATTGGTGGGAGTTTTTCAGGTGTGCCAAGTGGACAAGTGAGATTGCAATATGCTTAAAAAATTATATTTATTGAGTTTTTCGTTGTTTTTTGTTTTGCCCGTCATTGCAATGTGTATCAAATTATTTTTGAGGGTGCAGAGTCAGTTTGTGCTGATGGATGGGATTGTGCTGGGCGTGTGTTTGGTGGTTTTTGGGCTGTCTAGTTTGGTGGTGCACATACGCAAAAACAAAATAAAAAGAATCAACGAGAAAGTCGTGCCATATTTGTTGGTGAGTGCAGTGGTGCTGTTTTTTGCGGTACGATTGTTGCCAAGACCGTATACGGACGACAAGATTTTTGGTTGGTTTGACAATGTGTGGGATGTGCGGTTGCATTTGTTGTATGGTGTGCTTTTGGGTATTGTGTTGATTCAAGGCATTGCAGCGTTTTTTGCAATCAAGCAAAGGCAAGTGGCAGTGCGTGTTTTGTGCTTTCCAAAGTCGTACAAATTGCTTGCAGTTGTCGCCTTGATAGATTTTTTTGTATTGTTTGTGACCGCACTTGTCAAAACAATGTTGCAAAGGGGTCATGGCACTTTGGATGGGATTGTTTGTGGGGCGTTGGCTGTGATGTACTTGTATTATGTTGGACTTGTGTGGTTTTTGAATAAAGCACGAGTGCCCAAAAATACTTGGGCAAAGATGGCGATTGTGGTGCCCATAGTTCTTGGATTGTTGTGGGTGGTGGTTTTGGTTTTGCCTGTTGACTTTTGGGCGGACAAATTGTTGTATCTTGTCTTGGGTGTCTCCAATCTTGGTGCACTAGGCATTTTTTGGCACGGTGTCAGCAAAGGGAACAACCAACAAGAGTGTTTTGAGTAGGATGCCACGGGAGGAATTGAAAGATTGAAACTGGGGGTTTACAAGATTTGCGTGGGATAGATTATTTGAACAATGGGATGGAACACTAGGTGTGAAAAAACTTGTCGTTTTGCCGGGTTTGTGGGATGGTTTTTTAGGGTTATTGCGTATACAAAAAAATATCTTTCCCCAAAGTTGCTTTTGGGGAAAGATATTTTTTAGGATTATTTTTTAGGATTATTTTTTTGCCCGTTTTGGTTGGGCTGTGGTTTGCGTGGTGGTCTTTGGGGTTTGGGGCGTGGGGTGAACACGGTCATTGGGTAGGGGTTTTCAGCCGGTTCGGGGATGTCTTTTTTGATGGTGCGTTGGATGTCTTTGAGATAGGGGAGCTCGTCATAATCGCAAAAAGAAATCGCAAGTCCATCTTTGCCCGCTCTGCCCGTCCTTCCAATGCGGTGCACATAGGACTCGGGCTCGTTGGGGAGTTCGTAATTGAAGACAAGTTCAAGGTTGTCAATATCAATGCCCCTGGCCGCAATATCGGTCGCCACCAAAATTTTGAGACGCCCTTGTTTGAATCCTTGCAAAGCACTTTGTCGTGCTCCTTGGGATTTGTCTCCGTGGATGGCCGCCGAGGGAATATTTTGCTTTTTGAGGCGGTCGCACAACCTGTCTGCACCGTGCTTGGTTCTGCAAAAAACCAAGGCTCTTGGGTTGTTGTGTTGTTTGAGCAAATCAATGATGAGGTCTGGCTTGGATGCACGGTCCGTTTTGTAGACAAGTTGGGTGATCTTGTCAACCGTACTAGATGGTGGGGTGATGGTGATATTGACGGGGTCACGCAAAAGGGTTTGTGTCATTTTGAGTATCTCAGAGGGCATCGTTGCCGTGAAAAACAAGGTTTGTTTTTGTGTGGGCAAAAATTCAAGACACCGCTTGACATCGTTGATAAACCCCATATCAAGCATACGGTCCGCCTCATCCAAGACAAATATTTTGATTTGCTCAATGGACAATACGCCTTGCCACACCAAATCAAGCAAGCGACCAGGCGTCGCCACCAAGATATCTACGCCTTGTTTGAGTGCCAACTCTTGTGGGTGTTGGGACACGCCGCCAATCAACAAGCAAAGCCGTTGTTTGGTGTATCTGCCATAAGCACGCAAACTCTCATCAATTTGCAAAGCCAACTCCCGTGTAGGGGTCAGTATCTAGGCCCTTGCTCTTTTGGCAGGTGGGAGTGCGAGAAGTTCGGGCGAGGGTGGATTGTTGTGCAAGTATTGCAAAATAGGAATTGCAAATGCCGCTGTCTTGCCAGTGCCGGTTTGGGCACAGCCCAAGACATCACGCCCTTGCAAGGCAGGAGGGATGGCTTGTTGTTGAATGGGGGAGGGGGTTTCGTACCCCTCTTTTTTGATGGCGTCCAAAATCCTTGGTACAATGTTGAGGTCAATAAAGTTCATACTCACATTATACCAAAAAACAAACAAAAAAGCAAGCACAATGCCGTGCAATGTGCTTGTGTTTGGATTTATTTCAAAATTGGTTGCGATGAGCCGTCTGATTTTAAACTTGATTATAAAATAATCATAATGTTTAGCAGGGGCGTTGCATCACAAGATGTTACAAATAATTTAGCACGCAGACATTTTGAATCCCAAAGTCCAACAAATTCTTTTCATTCGGTGATTTTGATACCCGAAGTCCAACCAAATATACTCATCAGGGGCTTTGAATCCCAAAGTTTCTGAATCCAGAATATTATTCAGAAACTTTGATTTCTAGAATCTCTCCAATATACATCATATGATAGTCTTGTTTGGGATACAGTTTTTCTATGTGTTCTTTTTGCAAAAAGCAAGCAGGGTCAAAGTATTGTGCCGACATTTTTTTGCACACATACACCTTTTTGGACTCCACAAAGTAGGGGGCATCGTGACTGTACTCCACCGCCATCCCACTGGTCTTGATTTTGTCCTCTCTAAAACCGCTGGCCGCACCAAAATACTTGTGCTTGTCGTGGTGTTCATCTTTCAAAAAAGACACCGCAAAAGTATCCACCGCATCCAATATGGTCTTGGTGTGCCGCTGTGGTCTGACCACCAAATAAAACACGGGCTTGTTCCACATATAGCCAATACCACCCCAAGCCACGGTCATCGCTCCTGTCTTGTCGCCATCCCTAGCCGACACCACCGCTCAATCCCGAAACAACTCCTCAAAAAAAGGATTGCTCTCACCAACGCCAATCGTTTTCATACCCCCCCCCTAGAACACACCATTGCCACGGTAAAACGGCAATGATACCGTTATCTCAATGAAATGTACAAATGTGCACTCAACCAATGTATTTTAGAATATCATTTTGTGTCACTTTTGTCAAGTGAATTTGTACATATCCGCATCGCATAGGACTGTTTTTGATTCGTATGCAGTAGATCCTATTGCAACCTATGGGCAATGGGATTGATTTATGAAAGTGTGAGGTAGTGAATACGCTATTACTCTGCGACATAGAAATAAATATGTTTTTTGAATAATTTAAATTATTCAAAAAAACAATTGACAAATTATGTAGAAAGGAGTATAATTATAAAATAAAGTGTTTCTTTTTGATAAGTACACAACAAAGGATAATTGTATATTATGGGTTTGTTTTATTTATCTTGCAATCTTAAAATATCTGAACTGGCAAGTTTTGCTCAAATTATATTTTACTTGCTCACATTCATCTTTACAATGCTACCGATTGGGATAAATCAACTCTTTCTACGGCCAGCACAAGAGGCCGCCCAGCAAATAGTAGAGTTAGAAAAAGTGCTGGATAAGATAGCACAGATATACAAGACCCCATCGCTATTATTGCCTGAAATTCAAGCAAAACTTGTGGCAGAAGTTCAACAAATTTCTGTCCGCTATAATTATCCTAATAAAAAATTTTTACGCTTTATATATCGCACCATATCTCGTAAAATTTTTTGCCAATTTATAAATACATCTGCATATATCCGAACAAATCTTGAAAGGATATACGGACGCATCTTATCGTGGCAATCCGAGATGGGCAATGATGGGGAAAAATTATACCCATCTAGATTTAATGCAACAAAAATAATGATTGAAGACATTGCGAACAGAAAAAGATGGGGAAAATATTGTGAAAACAAGCAGAAATTTGAATAAAATGACTCCTATTTTTTGGGTAGGAATCCGTGAGTCTGAAATATCCGACAGTCAACATTTATTTGCTGGGAGTGTTACCTATTATGGCTCTAATCAAAATGGGAATAGGTCTTATTGCAATGAGCGTGTTTGCATCTATTCAATTTCATCAGAGGCAAAATTGTTTGTTAAAAATAGTTTGTTAGAGATAATTGCCATCCACCCCGATTGTTCTTTTTTGTGGTATAATTTGGAAAAAGCTTATTGCTATGGTGAAGAGATTTTGAAGAAATCCTTGGGACTCAATAGCCAAGACTTGTTTCAAACATTCAACAACAAAATTCAAACTCGCTTTTGGGCTGAACAATTTTGTAGTGTACCTACTTCAAAAAAAATATTGGGCCAAGCGTGTGAGTACAAATACTTACAGTGTCAAATGAGCAATGCCAAAGCATTTATTATTCAAGAGGCATTGGGTTCTGGTGGGAAAACTTCCTATTTGATGACTAGCAAGAATCAGGATGTAGTGTATAATCTTCTCACCCCGCAAAATGAATACTTGGTTTCGGCTTATATTGAACACAGTATATCTGTCAATGTGCACGCACTCATTGCGGACAAGCATATTGCCGTGTCTAATGGTTCATTGCAGATAATAGAGAATGAAAATAATACTTTTTTATACAAAGGCGGAGATTATATTGCTTTCTCACAACTAGATTTTCCCACACAAAAAAAAATCAATCAAACTGCTCAAATACTTTGCAAACATTTACAAAGCCAGGGTTATAGAGGCATTGTAGGACTGGACTTTGTAGTAGATGCCAACAATAATGAATACTTTATTGAGTTCAATTGTAGGTTTCAATCTTCTACAATGCTTTTAAACACGGCGCTCATAAAAAACAATAAAAGGAGTGTTTTTGAACAACATATCCAATGTTTTGCAGACGGCTACAAACCAGATTTGACCGTATGCGTAAGTCAAAGTTTTTACAAATACTATTGCAATTTTGATGTTTCAATTTTGCACCCAAAATTGAAATTATTGGAACAACATAGTTCAACTAAAATTTTTTATAATGGACTCTCTTTGGACTCAACTAAACAAGGACAGTATATGTTTGATGTGACATACAATAGGTCTATTTGTGACATATCACCTAATCATACGCTATGGGTAAGCGAAAATATAAAATTTGAAAAAGATGTAGTGCGATTTAATAAGTTGGATGACAAGTTGTGGCATAAGGCAAACTTGCTAACGAGAGGAGTTAGAATAGATTTAGAAGAAATAGAAAAAGCAATTGGAAAAATAAAAGAAGGAACTTTTTCTTCTATTGATATGACTCTTGAAAATGGGCTGTATGTGAATTGTCCTGTCAATATAGAATTTACACAACTAAGTCCTTATCGTGTGCGAGTGATAGCAGGAGTTTGCACGCTATGTTTCTTTGATACGCCTCTTTGCACAGTGGAGATAGAATCATTAAATCCCCATATTGAATCCAAAGTAACCAAATCAGGTCATCCCATCAAAAGAATTGCTTATTTGTCTGGGGATAGGATTCGCATCACCTGTGCACCCTCCTGCTGCTTCAAAGACTCTATGCAAGGGTGCAAATTTTGTAACTCCACAAGAAAGCCCAAGGACTATTCCTTGTCTGACATTTTAGACACCTTGGAAATTTGCAAACAACATATTCCTTGCCGTCATTATTTGATTGGTGGCGGCAGTGATGAGAGTGCTTATGGATGGGAAACTATTTGCCTCATTGCAAACAAATTAAAATCCATAACGACAGAAATCAGTTGTATGTGCATCCCCCCATCCGATCCAAAGACTCTTGAAAAAATGAAGGCAAACGGAATCACTGATGTGTCTATCAATATAGAAATTTTTGATGAAAACCAAGCCATCGCACATATGCCCGGTAAGGGGCGTATTGCAAGGGAGCATTATTTTGATACACTCAAAAAAGCCGTATCCATATGGGGCACGGGCAATGTGCGAAGCATCGTGATACTGGGTCTAGAGCCAATGGGTACTCTGCTTTCCGGCATTGAGAGACTATGTCAACTAGGGGTTCAACCTGTACTGTCGGTGTTCAGACCTACAGCCGGATGTGATTATGAAAATAATATCTCACCGCCCATAGACTATTTGCTTGATGTGTATCAGCAAATTGAACAAATTTGCATCAAGAACAAGGTTGAACTAGGGCCTCGGTGTCCAAGGTGCCAGAACAACATCATGATTGTGGAATAACAATAAAAGCCAAAGCTGCAATATTCGCACTTGATATGAGTTTTTGATTGGGTGAAAAGGATAGACTTATTGATACCGTATTTATTCCTGGCACAAGGGTACTATTTTTTTCTTTTAGGAGAGTTAAAAAAGATTCTACTACAGAATTTGGCTCAGTTAGGTGTTGATCGCATTCAGTCGTTTGCATCAAATCACAAGGAGTTTTATCTTTAATTGCAACGGTCTCGGCCGGCTTATTAGGAGTTGGCGTAGGCTTGCTCTTTGTCGCTTCTTCTTTCATAGCCTCGGTGGACGGCGTGGTCACGATTTGATTTTTTTCCTTTGAGATTCCTTTTATTAAACGCTTATATAGGTATTTTCCATACCCAATTACTGTTACTATCGTTACAAGTTGATTTGCAGCTTCCAAAATTTTGGAAATATTGGGTGTAATTACATTCACAAGGATTTCCACAAGTGAGTTATGGCTAATTTGCAAATAAAATTTATTTTCATTTCCTTGGGTCAATTCGCTAAGTGTTTTGTCTATTTTTTGTTGCAATTGCAATACCTTTTCATAGTGTTTGGAAGAATCAATATTGGTTTTTATCACCATCTCTAATTGATTGGTGTACAATGGTCTATACAATAAAATATCTTTTATTTCACCAAAATGAATTCTCCATTTATTCCGCTCTGCAGAGGTTGTTATATATTGCTTGGCACGCATTTCTAGATGTTCTAGGAGTTCCTTTTCTGTGTGTCCATTGGTGCCAAACAAACCAAGAATAGCACCCAAATGACAAAGATGTTTAAAAATTCTAAAATTTTTGACCTGTAAACAGGCAAATAATCCCCGTTTGAGGTACTCATAGGCGATTTGCATTTGTCCGATAGCATAATACAAGTTGCACAATGGAAAATATTCGTTTTCATATTGATTAAAATGTATAATGAAAGATTTCAAAAGTTTTTTATAGTCCGTTGCATCCAAGTAGCGATCTACGGGTCGTTCCCTATTTGCTTGTGGTGCATTCTTTTCATCACTACTTTTTTCAACCTCCATTAAGAATTGAATAGACTCTCCATTTGCATTTAGGATTTCTTTCATCAGCCCAATGGTATAGGGGATTTGATATGCCGGTAAATATATTTTGTCAAATATATTCTGATTCCATTCCGTAAAATCCAAATTGAGATGACACATCTGCACCTCGGTGAATTTGCAAGAATGAAACTTGGTTCCATCCAATGTATTGTGTTCAAATTGACAGTTTTTAAACTCGCATTCTTCAAAAAGCGTTTGACTAATGGTGCTTCTATGGAATGAGACATTATAAAATTTTGTTCTAAGAAAATTACATTGACTAAAATTATTCCCTTCAATTCTCTCGGCAAGGTCATCAAATCCAATCGCACAATCCACAAAATCACAACTTTGAAAATTAGTACCTTTCAGGTAGCAATTGTGAAATTCAACCTTCTGAAAGTGCGAGCCCGTCAGTGCAGAACAATCAAAAACGCTTTGATTGAATCTCATATCCATTAGTTGTGATCGTTTTAAGTTGAGGTTGATGTATTGATTTTTTTCGTGGTCTACCCAATTCTTACTCTTATTGTAACGGGTCACAGGATTTCCAAATACGGACAACTCTTGGTTGGAAACCTCTAAATCTACGCTAGTGTATTTAGGTATGCCTGCTTTTTTGCCCGTTGCTTCTAGCCACTTCCTATCATCCATAATATACAATTATCCTTTGTTGTGTACAGTGTGCGATTTTTTATAAATTTGGTTGTTCTTGTCTTTTGGTTTGGTTGCACTTTTTTTTTATTTGTGGTATAATTATGGGAGAGTATTTTGATTTTGTGTTGTTGGGGAGGTGGAGTTTTGGGATGGGGAGTGGGGCACAAAGTTTGGGGGTGGATTTTGGATATTGGGCAGAATGATATTAGTTTGATGGAGCCGCAGGCGTTGGAGGGCAACATTATTACGGTTGAGCAGATGCAAAAGGCTCGGCAGAGAAAACGCAAGGGTCCCAAGTTGACGCAGGCGGATATGTCGCAGGCGGAGCGGTATGTTGTGGAGTACAAGGATGGGTTGAGTACGGAGCAGGTTGCCAAACGCAATGAGGATGGATATATCAACTTTGCGAGTGACACGGGGGGCAAGACCTATGGGCGGATTTTGTTCAACAACCTTGTGACCTTTTTTAACTTTTTGACATTTGGTGTCGCTATCGCTTTGATAATAGCGGGGGCTGGTTTTGCACAAATGTTTTTTATGGTCATTATTTTGGTCAACTTGGCGATTGGTATTTGGCAAGAGTTCAAAGCCAAGGCGGCGGTCGCCAAGTTGACGCTTGTGTCGGCACCTACGGCGATGGTGGTGCGGAATGGGAGCAAGGTGTCTATTCCCATCTCAGAGGTCGTGCTGGACGATATCATTTATTTGGAGCAAGGCAAACAAATCCCCTCGGATGCAAGGGTGATACACGGGGAGTTGGAGGTCAACGAGAGTATGTTGACGGGCGAAAGTGTACCCATTGCCAAAAAGAATGGTAGTACGATTTTGGGCGGTAGTTTTGTGACAGCGGGCAAATGCTATGCACGGGTGGAACGAGTGGGCAGTGCCAACTATGTACAGACTTTGTCCTCACACGCCAAAAGATATGTCAAGCCCAAAAGTGAGATTCAAGACAGTGTGCGTCGCATCATCAAAGTGGTGTCCATCATTTTGGTGCCCATCTCTACTGTGTTGATTGTGTATAGTTTTCTCAACAACGGCAGTTGGCAAGCCACTATTTTTAGTGTTTCTGGGTCCATTATCGGAATGATACCCGCCGGAATGTTTTTGTTGACCTCTTTGGCTTTGTTTGTGGGGCAAGCAAGGCTGGCACGCAAGAATGTCTTGGTGCAAGATTTGTATTGCATAGAGATGCTTGCAAGGGTCAATATTTTGTGTCTTGACAAAACGGGAACCATCACGGATGGTACGATGCAGGTCAATGAAGTTGTGGAGGTCGGCACACCCAAAGAGGGTGCAAAGGTTGCAGAACTTGTGTCCGCCATCATCACAGCGACGGGCGACAATAACCAAACCGCTTTGGCACTCGCCAACAAGTTTGGATATGCAACCAAAGACAACCCACACAAACCCAAAAAGGTGTTGCCTTTTAGCAGCACTCGCAAAATGAGTGCGGTGGAGTTTGAGGGGCAAGGCACCTACTTTTTGGGAGCACCCGAGTTTGTGTTGCAAGATATGGGATCCAAGGTGGAAGAAATTGTCAATGATAGAGCCAAACAGGGTTTGCGTGTAATGTGTCTTGCACACAGTATGGGCGAAATAAAGGAAGAGAAACTGCCCGGCACACGGCGTGCACTTGCACTCATTGCCATTGAGGACCATATCCGAGAAGATGCAATCACCACCATCAAGCATTTTAGGGAGAATGGAGTCAAAGTCAAGGTCATCTCAGGAGACAATCCTTTGACCGTGAGTGAGGTCGCCAAAAGAGTGGGCATTGACAAAGCGGACTTGTGGGTATCCTTGGACGGGTTTGATGAGAGCCAGGTCATCTCGGTTGCTGACAAGTACACCGTGTTTGGGCGTGTGACACCCGAACAAAAACAATGGCTTGTCAAGGCGATGAAATTGGATCGCAACAATACCGTGGCGATGACGGGCGACGGGGTCAATGATATCTTGGCAATGAAAGAGTCGGATTGTGCCATCTCGGTGGCAAGTGGCTCTGAGGCTGCAAGGAATGTGTCCCACTTGGTTTTGATGGATAGCAATTTTAATTCTATGCCAAGTGTGGTGCAAGAGGGCAGGCGAGTCATCAACAATATTGAAAAATCTTCGGCACTGTTTTTGATGAAGACTTTGATGACCATCTTGTTGACCGCCTTGGTGCTTATCAACATTGTGTTGCCTCCTGAGATTATTGGATGGATGCGTGAGTATCCGTTGCAGACAAACAACTTGTTGATGTTTGAACTTTTTGTGGTGGGCGTGCCGAGTATGTTCTTGGCGTTGCAATCCAACAAGGAAATCATCAAAGGCAAATTTTTGTACAATGTATTGTCGCAAAGCGTGCCGGGCGGACTTGCCTTGTTTGCCAATATTGTGGCACTCTATATATTTAGACACAGACTTGGACTGGAAAGTGATCAACAAATCCTCAGTATGATTGTCATCTCTATGATTTTTACGGGACTTATGGTGTTGATTAGGATTGCTAGCAAGCCCTCCTTTAATACTTTTAGGGTGGTGCTCGTGGTGGTGGTCTTTGGACTCACGAGTGCGAGCGTGTTTGCTTTGGGTCCCATCTTTGGCATAGACTACAAGCCAGCATTTTTGGCGAGCAAGGATGACCCCAATGTCCTCAATATGACACAGACTTTATTTTTGTTTACGACCACGCTTTTGGCGTATGGAGTGGTGGGTGTGCTTACCACGGCTCTTAGCAAAGTGAAACTTTGAGCACGAAATTTTGGAGAAAAAGATGAAAACATTGATAATCAATGCACAGCCAGATTTTGGCAATCCTATGCATTTTACCAACAAAATGCAAGAAAAATTTGCAAGTTTGTTTGGGGGCAAGTTTGACAAAAGTCAATTGACCGTCCTCAACTTGTATGATACAAAAATCCCGCAGATTGACAGCGAGCAATTGCTCAGTGTGTGGAAAAAACAACAGACAGGGGAGGCGTTGACGAGTGCCGAAAAAACGATTGAAAAGCAACACACTCATTTGTTGGAGCAGTTTTTGGAGCATCACCGTGTGGTCATTGTGATGCCACTACACAACTTTAATATCACGGCAAGAATGAAAGATTATATAGACAATTTGATGATTGCTAGAAAAACATTTAGGTACACAGGACAAGCAGACAAGGACGGCAAAGTGTCCGCAGGGCTGTTGACAGATGACCGCAAAGCCTTGCTTTTGTATTCTAGTGGTTCCGTTTTTACCAAAGACGATTTTTACAAGGACTTGGATTTTGCACCCAAATATTTGCGTACAATGTTAGTAGAGATGATGGGATTTGACAATATGGACATTGTGAGAGTGGAGGGGACCTCACGGTCCGGGGCAGACAAAGAGGCAATGCTTGCAAAGGCGATGGAGGCGTTGTCCACGGCTTTTGAAAAAATGTATGGTTAGGCTCATAGAGAATGAGTAGAGGGGTAATATGAAATATCAAGATACGATAATGTTTAGAGAGATTGGCGAGCAACCGACCGTGTTGGAGGGACTTGTCAAAACAAATCACGAGGTGCTTGCCAAAATTGCTGAGCGGGTCAAAAAGGGCGAGATTGACAATATCAGCATTGGGGCACGAGGGAGCAGCCTGCACGCTAGTATGTATTTTGCTCATCTTGTGGAGATATTCACCACGCTTCCGGTCAAATTTTTGTCGCCTAGTGTTTTTACGAGTTATGGCGGCAAACTTGAAATCAAGAGGAGTCTTGTGATTGGGGTGTCCCAATCGGGCAAAGCCGCCGATGTCTTGGAGTGCTTGCGACACGCCAAAAAAGATGGCAGTATTACGGTGGCGGTCACCAATCATTTGGACAGCCCGCTTGCCAAAGAGGCGGATTATCATTTGTATCTCAACGCACAAAAAGAGGTCAGCGTGGCGGCGACCAAGACGGTGACCGCACAAATGTATGTGCTCTTGCTGTTGGCACAATCCCTTTGTGCAGACCCACTGCTCATCAACGCACCGCAAATGATTGTGAGCGGTATCCAGAGCGTGCTCAAAAATGCGGGCAATATTGCGGATTATGCCAAAAAGTTTGTGGACACCAAAGATATGTTTGTGCTTGCAAGAGGGCTCAACAAATCCGTTGCGTTGGAGAGTGGACTCAAACTATCGGAGACCACCTATATCAAGGCATTGGCGTATTCTGTCAGTGATTTTTGGCACGGGCCCTACGCAATGATTGACAAGAATGCGACCGTGATTGCCTATGCGCCCAAAGGTCAAAGCCAAAAAGATGTATTGGAGATGGTGCAAAAGTGCAAAGGGGACGGTGCAAAAGTGACCGTGATTGGCACCAAAGACTGTACGCCGGACATTGTGATTCCTGAGGGCACGGACATAGAGACGCCTTTTTACAATTTGGTGACGATGCAAATTTTGGCGTGTGCTTTGTCTACCCACAAAGGTATCTCTGTGGACACACCGAGAGGGCTCAACAAGGTGACCATCACCAAGTAGTGCAAAAAATATTTTATTTTGCGAACCAAACCATAGCAATTGCCGCATTTGTATGTTATACTTGTATTGTGAGCAACCAAAAAATCAATGAGTGACCTCCAAGAGGTGACTCATTTTTTTATCGGGAGCCAAAAGGAGAGAGATATGGAAATAATGCAAATTCTGGGTGTGGCTAGCGTGCCTTTTGTGGTGGCAGTGGTGCACGAACTTTTGAGGGTGTACAAGATGATTGTGGATAAAAAAGTGCCACAGGAAAGCAAAGAGGCGTTTGTCAAATTGATACCGCTTTTTGCGGGAGTCTTGGGATTGTTGATAGGCGTGGGTGCGTACTTTGTGGGCGTGCTTGGGGACAGTTTGCCAAAGGCAATTTTGGTAGGGATTGCAAGCGGACTGGGTGCCACAGGGATTGACCAAGTAGCCAAACAATTGGGCAAATAAAATACCTCGGCACACGAGCACAAAAGGGCATACTGCATCAAGCAATATGCTCTTTTGTTTTTTGAGGAGCCAGTGCGAGTGCAACCACGCTTGCCAAGGCAAAGGCAAGTTTGTTGATGGTTCCTAGGCGTATGGTGTTGGAGAGCGCATTTTTGCAAAGTTTGTCTGAGATGATGCCCGTCAAAGATAGGTCTCCACAAGCAGGCAATTGCTTGCCATCGACCGAGCCTGGGTGAATGGGCCCATAAATAATTTTGCACTTGCCAACTTTTTGTGTGTTTCCAATCATACTATCTATCGCAATTACTAGACTATTTTTGTGATTTGTGGTAATATATTGGTAGGTTTCTTTCAAATTGAGTGCGTGCACGGGGTGGTCAAGGTCTCCATAGACAAAGCACGGGGCATCAAAAGCGTGTTTGAGATAGTGACCACACATAGGGCCCAGACTGTCTCCCACAAGTTTGTCGCTCCCAATACACAGCACCACAAGGGGGCGTTTGTACAAAAGCAGTCTCAACAGATTGCTGGCGGAGTGAGCCAGGGAGGGGTCAAAATAGAATCCTTTTTTGTTGTTCATACAAATGAGTGTTGACAAAAAGGCAAAGGGCTATACTAGCAAGGAGAGATGTATGTATACAGAGACGCTCAAACAATTGGGTGTAACAGAGGAGCAAATGCAAAAGTTTGAAACTTTTTTTGATTTGCTCCTTGCGTACAATGCACACACCAATTTGACCGCCATTGTGGACAAAGAACAAGTCTTTGTCAAGCACTTTGCGGACAGTCTATTGCCAAGGGCGTTGCTAAGCCAGAATGCAAGCGTGGTGGATATTGGGTGTGGTGCCGGTTTTCCCTCTCTGCCTCTTGCAATTGTTAGGTCAGACTTGCAGTTTTTGTTGGTGGATAGTGTCGCCAAAAAACTCAAATTTGTACAGCAAGTGGTGGATGTGTTGCACCTGCAAAATGTGCAGGTATTGCACAGCCGGGCGGAGGATATCACAAAAAGAGAGCACTTTGACTTTTGCGTAGCAAGGGCGGTTGCCGGCTTGCCAACGCTAATGGAGTATTGTGTGCCTTTTGTCAAAGTAGGTGGGCAAGTGCTTGCGTACAAGTCCAACGAGATTGAAGAGGAGTTGGCAGACGCAAACAAAGCAATCACCCTTTTGGGAGGGGTATTGCAAGAGGTGGTGCCACTAGACTTGCCTGGCACAGACATTGTACGCAAGATTGTGATTGTGCAAAAGATAAAAAAAACAGAGAGCAAATATCCAAGGAGTGGCAACAAGCCACGAACCAATCCATTGTGAGTAGGGCAATACCGTGCAGAGTATAAAAACAAACACCATAGATAAAATTGGAAATTTGGGACAAGATGTGGAATCCTTGCTTGCCGAGATCAGACGCAAAAAACAAGTGTCTGCCGTTTTGGCGACCCCCAAAAAATACTTGATTGCAAGCACGCTTTCTAGCCTAGATGTGGTGGTGTATGTGTGCAATGACTATTTTGCGGCAGGGGTTGCCTTGGAGCAATTGAGTGCCATTTTGGGAGAGCAAGCGGTGGCGTATGTGCCACATCGTGACGATGTGTTGACGGCACACAAGGGGCAGAGCAGGGTCGCTGATTTTGACAGACTCAAAGCCTTTGACAAGATTGCCAAGGGAGCCACGCTTGTGGTGACCACGGTGGCAGCGTTGACACAAAGGTGCGTTGCAGGGGGCAAGTTTGTTGCAAAGACGCTGTGTGTCAAAACAGGGCAAGAACTCCCCAAAGATTTTTTGGCAAGGCTCATAGAGATGGGCTATCAAAAAAATGACCAGGTGGAGGAGCGTGGGCAGTTTAGTACCCGGGGAGATATTTTGGATATATGGTCACCCCATCTTGAACCCATTCGGATTGATTTGTTTGGGGATACCGTGGAGAGCATCAAGCATTTTGATAGTGAGACAAAAAGGTCCACCCGGTCACTAGACACGGTGTGCGTGATTCCGTGTAGCGAGTGGATGGGGAGTGAGAGGGTAGACAAGTATCTTGCACAACTAGCCAAGTACAAAGAGTGCACGATGGCACAGCAATTGTGTGTGGATTTGGAGTGTGGCAGGATTGACACGGCGATGAGTATTTTGTGGGGGCTTGACCAAGCAGGGGGCGACACACAGGATTTTGCAACGGTGCCGCAGTTTGTGGAGTATTTTTTACAAGGCAAAAAACTGACCGTCGTGTATGATGACTGCAAAAAATGCAGTGATGCCTTGGAAATTGCCGTGACAGAACACAACCAGAGAGCCAAACAAATGATTTTGGCAAACAACCTTGTGCCGACATTGGTTGCTTTGGTGGAGACTCCCTTTGCGTTTGGAGACCACCAACTTGCCTATCATCAGGTTTTGTCGCAAAATCGCATTTTTGAACCCAAGGCACTCCACAACTTTGGACAAACGAGTGTGCAAAATTACAGTCACGATTATAGGGTGCTTTTGGAGGATTTGTTGCAATGGCAAAACAGCGAGTACCAGGTTTTGGTATGTTTGGATGAGGCACAAAAACGGGCGGACTTTTCCAAGTGGGTGACGGACAACGGTCTCAAAAATTTTGCAGGGTTGCAAGTGGTGGATGCGGGGCTACACTATGGAGACCACTTTTTTGGTGCTAAAAAAATTATCCTGGGCAAATTTGATTTGTACAAAAAAGCCTTTGCAAAAAAAATCAAGAGAGCCAAGCAATCCGTTTTTACACAGCCGGATTTGGGTGATTTTGTGGTGCACCATATTCACGGCGTGGGCGTGTATGAGGGCGTGCAAAAGCAAGAGTTTGTGGAGGGTGCTGCAAGAGACTATGTGGTTATCAGGTACCGTGACAATGATTTGTTGTATGTGCCCGTGGAGAATATGGACACGCTTGCCAGGTTTGTGTCCAAAGAAGAGCCGCATCTTCATCGCTTGGGGGGACAAGAATTTGCCAAGGTCAAGGATAGGGTGCGGGCAAGCGTGAAAAGACTTGCCTTTGACTTGGTCGCCTTGTATGCAAACAGACAAAAGGCAAGTGGGCACAAATATGAGAGCGACCAACCCTTGTACCAAGAGTTTGAGAATCAATTTGAATTTGAACCCACGCCCGACCAAAAAAGTGCTACCCAAGATGCTTTGCAAGACTTGCGTCAAGGCAAAGTGATGGACAGACTTTTGTGTGGAGATGTGGGATACGGCAAGACCGAAGTGGCTATGCGGGCAGCGTTTAGGGTGCTTTTGGAAGGTCATCAGGTGGCGTTTGTTTCGCCTACTACCATTCTTGCCAAACAGCATTATTTGACGGTCAAAAAAAGAATGGAGCGATTTGGTGTGCGAGTGGCATCCATGTCTCGGCTTGATGGAGCCAAGCAAATTGCAAACACGGTGCAACAAGTGGGGCAAGGAGCGATTGATATTGTGGTGGGTACGCACAGGGCACTCAGCAAGGATTTGGTGTTCAAAAATTTGGGATTATTGGTGCTTGATGAGGAGCAACGGTTTGGCGTGGGGGACAAAGAAAAAATCAAACAACTCAAAAACACGGTGGGCGTGCTGTCTATGAGTGCTACGCCCATCCCACGGACTTTGCATATGTCTCTGTCGGGGATACGAGACATTAGTATCATTGACACACCACCCACCAACCGCATTCCTGTTCAGACCTATGTTGCCGAGTACACAGAGAGCCTTGTGGTGGATGCCATAGGGCGTGAACTTGGCAGAGGTGGATCGGTGTTTATTGTGTACAACCGAGTGGAGCATATGGAGCCATTTGCGTGCGGTATCCAAAACCTTGTGCCCTCCGCCAAAGTGATTTTTGCACACGGACAAATGGACAAACAAAAACTAGAAGATGCCATTTTGTCTTTTGGTGAGGGCAGGCACAATGTCTTGGTTGCTAGCACCATCATAGAAAACGGGATAGATATGCCCAATGCCAACACCATTATTGTGGTGGGTGCCGAGAGATTGGGACTTGCACAAATGTATCAATTGCGTGGGCGAGTGGGCAGGAGTGATAGGCAGGCGTATGCATATTTTACTTTTGATGATGGCAAAACTTTGTCGGAGACCGCTAGCAAAAGATTGAGAGCCATCAGTGAGTTTACCGACCTTGGGGCTGGGTACAAGTTGGCTATGCGTGACCTTGAAATCCGAGGAGCGGGCAATGTGCTTGGGAGAGAGCAACACGGACATATGGACAAGGTTGGCTATGACTTGTATTGCCGTTTGTTACAACAAGCCGTAGAAGAGCAAAGAGATGGTGTGGTCAAAAGCAGTGACCATTTTGAAATCAAGGTGAGCACGGATTTGTCGGCACACATACCGCACGGTTATCTTGCGGACGAACAAAGCAGACTCAATTTGTATAGCCGAGTGGCAAGGTTGCAATCACAAAAAGAGCGACAAGATTTGCTGAGTGAGATGCTGGATATCTATGGCACGCCCCCCAAACAAGCACAAAATCTGCTTTTGATTGGTTTGGCCAAAAACCTTGCACAAAAACAAAGTGCTGTCGGAGTCGTCATCAAAAAAAATGTCATTGGTATCAAGTTTGAAAAAATCAAAGACATACCCAAGTCCTTGCAAGGCGCCTTGCAAAAAGGGCAGTGCGTGTTGGACCCACAAACCGCTATGGTCAAGTGGGGCAGTGTAGGAGCAATGTTGGCGATGTTGTCGCCCGCATAATCTTTCAAAAAACCAAGTTTCACAAAAACGCTTTACAAAAATTGGAAATTTTGGTATAATAAAGAGTAACAAACAATTTGTTTGGAGATTGTGCCATTTGTCTTGTATGCAATGCTTTGCAGTTGGCAAAAATAGGTAGAGTAGACTTGGCTGAGGTTTTATGAAAAAAAGTGTGAGTGACAAAAAAACAAAGTTTTGGAGAGTGGCAACCATTGCTTTTGCAATGTTTTTTGCAGTGGCTTTTTTTGCTGGATGCAATTTGGTGCAAAAAGATGCGTTGAGAGATGACTCCTTGATTGTGGCAACCGTGCAAATTGGAGAGCAAAAGCAACAAGATGGTGGGGACAAAGTTTTTGCCAAGCAGACTTTTCATATCTACAAGCAAGACCTCAAAAATCAATTGAGCAGTCAAGCACAAAGTGGGACAACCATTGATGAGGCGGCTGCCAATGCTGCCATAGATGTTTTGGTACAAGGAGAGTTGGTGCAACTTGACTTTGCAAAACAATTGTATTTTGGCGACCTTGTGCTTGCACCCAGCATTGATATGACGCCCAATGATTTGGAGGATGACCATTTTGAGACCGATTATCGGGTTTTCAATGCCATTCTCAAAGCGACCTATACCAACATAGACAAACGCTTGTTTGAGATTGCCAATGAGATTTTGGCGGAGAGAGGGCAACCCGCCATTGGCAAACCGGATTCGGGCAGCAATAGGCCCGAGTTTCCTGTTGCACCCAATGAGGATGTGCCTTTGAGACCCACCGACCCTGGCTATGTGCCAGAGGCATTGTATGTGCCCGATGTTTTTCCTGGCAATAGTGGGGACGGCACGGATGCTAGCAACGATGGCAACAATTATGCATCGCTTCAAAGAGAGGCGTTTAGACGCTATATCAAAGAACTCACGACGGGCATACCTGATATTTTTAGGGCGAGCAAAGATATCCAAAAGGGCTATCAAAAACAAATGGAGGATATCACCGCTATCCTCAAAGGTGCGGACCAAAAAGAGGCGTATAGACAAGGGTATCTCAAACTGGGCAATGACCTCGTTGATTTTATCCAAAAGGGTGGCAACTATCTTGAAAAAGGTGAGCAAAGCATTTTGTGGTACAGTGTTGCTAGGAGTTCTTATAGGGCACAGTTGCTCAGTTTGTTTAGAGACCGCATTGAGTGGAGTGCAAGGGACAACATTAGCAACGAACGCATAAACAAGTATTACAATGATACGCTAGACAACCAAAAAAGACAATTTGCCGATGATGCAGATGGCGGTGCTTTTGCAACGGCTGCCGATGGTACGGGCTTGTTGTTGTACAATCCTGGCAATCGTTTGTATTGGGTCAAACATGTCTTGGTGGAGTTTAGCGAGGCACAAAAGGCGGAACTTGCCAATATCAAGGCGATGGCTCAGTCACAAGAGGAATATGTGCGATTGCGTGCAAGCCTTGCTGGCGTGGACGAAAGCCGTGGAGTCTATGGCATCAATATCAAAACACACCCCATTGTGGACGGCAATGAGGACGCAAGCATCCAATTGACGGCCGCCGATGTCTACAACGAAATCAAGCATAGAGTGGGCACAAGTGGTTTTGATGCACAGACGGGCAATGGTTATGATAGTCACAGGACCTTTGACAGTATGATTTTCAAATACAATCGTGACAAGGGCTTTGCGGACAAAATCAAGGATGAGGGTAGAGGGTATCTTGTCAAACCCGCCAGCGTCCCCAACAATCCAGAAAAAGATGGATTGGATGGACAATGGATGGTTGAGTTTTCCAAAGCAGCAAGGGCTTTGCGGTACCAATACAATGGGGATGCACAATTGGGTGGGGACCCTATGCTTCAAAACAGATTGGGCACAATGGAACCTGCCTTGACAGATTATGGCTTGCACATTGTTTATTTGAGTGATGTGACCGTATCCAATAGAGTGTTGGGGCTGGGTGACTATACCACGGCATCCCATAGACGCAAAGTGTATGATGCCATCAAAGATACGCTTGCCAACCAAGATGCCGGCAAGGCGTATGAAATCTGGCAGGCACAAGCCGTTGGGGACTACCTCAATCAAAACAGTGAGGCGGTCACACGGTTCCCAAAAAGATACAAAGATTTGTGGCAATAAAGAGAAAAAGAGAGAAAATGACAGGGATGGATTGATAACACTGCGTTTGGTCAATCCTCCCTTTTTTGTGTAAAATTATGATTGCAAAACTATTACCCAAAACCAAAAAAATCTTGTCGTATCCGACCATCTTTTTGGCGAGTATCACCAATGCCTTGGGGATGCATATTTTTATCATACCCAATCACTTTGCGGCGGGGGGCGTGGGTGGTATCTCCAATATGATACAGCACGCCACGGGCATTAGCAGTGGTGTTTTTATGTTGGCAATCAATGTACCGTTGATTGTGATTGCTTTTATTTTTTTGGGACACGAACTTGCTATCAAGTCCACGCTGTCCATTTTGACAGCATCGGGAGCCTTGTTTTTGATGGATTATTTTGGCTTGCCGGGATATGATGTCAAGGTGCAAGCGGACAGTCAATATATGCTGGCGGCCGTAGGTGCGGGGGTTGTGTGCGGTGCGTCGGTGGCAACCATTTTCAAAATGCAGGGCACGACGGGCGGCACGGATTTTGTGGCGGCTTTGATACACAAAAAGAGCCCCAATCTCAATATCATTTGGTATATCTTTGCAATGGATATGGTGGTGGCATTGGTGTCTATTTTTGTGTTCAAGGGAGCCAATGGCAAACCCAATATCACACCTGCCTTGCTCTCTCTTGTGTTGATGTTTGTCAACGGGCGGACTTGTGATAGGATTATGGCGGGATTCAAGGCCGCCATCAAGTTTGAGATTATCACCAGTCAGCACGAGGAGGTCAAGCAAGCATTGTTTGACGGAGTAGGGCGTGGTGTGACTCGGATACCTGCCTATGGTATGTACAACAAGAGCGAGTTGAGTATTTTGGTGTGCGTCGTACGCCGCAGTGAGATACCCAAAGTGCAAGAGATTTTGAGACAGTTTCCCGGGACTTTTAGCATCATTACCAAAACCTCCGATGTGTTGGGTCAGCGGTTTAGCAGCGTTCACAAAGGCAAAAGTGGTCTATAAAATTGTGGACAAAAAACTGCTGCCACTGGGCAAGCAGTTTTTTTGCAAAAAATTGTGTGTGTGCATATGCACAAATGTGCAAGTGGGGGATTAGTGTTTGATATAGGTCATACACATAGCCGCCTTGTCACTGGTGGAACTCATCACGGTGATTCCATTGGCAATGCATTTGGTTGATTTGTTGAAAATGCAGTCGTGTGCCGTGCATTCTACGGCGGTGTCCACGCTATAATTGGCTGGCACAAAATCCTCACCACCCTCAAACATTTGTCTTCGCTTGTCTTCGTTTGGTTTGTATGTCGTGCAGTCCGTGCTGTTGTCAACGCCTATTTTTTTGGATACGCAACAGTACCCTTTGTTGAATTGGCAGTCTCTTAGTCCACATTTTAGGTCTTTCATCAAAGTTCCTCAAAAATTTATTTGCGGGCAAAGTGAGTGCATAATACCAACTTTGCCGCATAGTACTAGTATTGACAAGTTTGAAAATAATTATTACCCCCCCTTGGTGCAATTTTTTGTGGGGGGAGCGTGTTGAAATTTCCCAAATTTTTACAAAATACTGATTGACAAGTTTTGCAATTTAAGGTATAATAATAATACCTATATTTTGCAATCTCATTTTGCAAATGTTGGAGATAGGACATTCAAGAGTGTGACAAAATGAAAAAAACAAAAAATAACAATCTTTGCCCTGATTGCGGTGCGGCATTGCAAGAGGGGATGTGCCTTTCTTGTGACCCTGCGGGGGTGTTTAGCATGCCCAAAAGTCAAGTCAAGGTGGTGGGCAAGAGTGGACAAAAATCCGAACCTCAAAAAGTCCGCAACCTTTTGGGTGGACTTGTGGGGCAATTGTTTGGATTGGAAGACGCATCCGATGACGATGATTTGGATGATGATAGACAAACGGTCGCCAAAGAGATAGAGTTTGAGCAATTGGACTGAGAACGATGGACGCCAAACCAAACCAAAAAATCAGGGACGCAAGTCAAAGAGTTGGGAAAACTATGAAAAAAATAGCATATTTAGCACCGTACAATAGTACGACGGCAGAGGTTGCCGATACGCTGGGCAAAAGAGGGTATGGGGTACTGGAATGTATCACCGCCCACGAAATCATTGCAAGCATTGATGCGGATACCTATGGCGTGATTCCACTTGAAAATTGTGTGGATGCCTCCGCAAGTGAGAGTTTGGATGCTTTGTTGGCGACCGACAAAGCGGTTTATATTAGCAAAAAACATTTGCAACGGGCGGACTACCGTATTTTTGTTATCAATGGCGTCAAGTACAGTGATATCAAAAAAATCAAGGCACCTGCCTATGTGTACGAGATGTGTAGGCAAAACCTTCACGATATTATGCCACAAGCAAGCATTGAGTTTGTGTCCAGCACGGATAGAGCGATTGAGGAGTTGAGCGCAACCACTTGTGCCATTGCGAGTGTCATCAACAAAGCCAAGCATTTGTCAATGGGGAGCACAAGTATCACCGATGAGGGCTCGCCTAGTACCAGTTTTGGATTTTTGACGATGGATACTACGGTGGCAAAAGATGCGCAGACAACCTTGCTTGCGGTCACTGTTGCCAACCACAAAGGGGCGATTGCGGGCGTTGCGGATGCTTTTGATAGGCACGATATCAAAATCCAAAGTTTCAAAACACATAGCGTGCGTGAGGAAAGCATTCAATTGATTGTGGAGTTGCAAATCAATGCGAGAGCCAAAGATATGAAAGGTGCCATCGATGACATCAATGGCGAGGCGGATGCGGAGGCATTGGAGCACACAAGTAGGGTCAAACTCTTGGGTTGCTATTAGGAAAGGCGTGATTAGGAGGGGGCATATGTTTTGTAGACAATGTGGGCAATCCATAGACAAGGATTCTTTGTTTTGTGCAAAGTGCGGGACAAAGGTGGCAACACAAGACGCTACCAACACAGAGGTTGTAGAGCCGGGGCGGGGCGTGTCTAGCGACAAGCTAGCCAATCCTTTTGGGGCTGAGTACGGCAGGGCGAGTGGTGCGGCCTTGGGTGAGGGGATGACGCCTGTCGGGTTTTTTGTGTCCGCTCCCAAGGTGATTCCTGGCGTCAAGTTTGCAAGAGGGGTGGCGATTGCCATTGGAGCCTTTTTTTTGCTGATGCTTTTTGGATGGGCGACGACCGCACTTGCCTACAAAAACAGTGCGGCATTGCCTCCCAATTTTTTTGGCGGATTGGTGATGCCCACCCAAGAGTTTGAGGCGGTGGCGCTCATACAGACGCTTGGAGCGGCGATTTCTTTGTTGGTGTGCATTGTGGCGTGGCTCATTGTGGGTTTTTCTGCAAGGTTTTCGCAAAGAAAATTGCAAACGAGCCTTGATAAAAAACTTGCACACAAAACACAAGTCATTTTGTTTTGCGTGCTCATCGTTGCTTTGGTGCTTTGTGCTGTCGTGGCAGTTTTGAGTTTTGTGTTTGACAATCGGTTGTATGATGCACTCTTGCGAACCTATACCGAAGACGAGGTGGCAGGTGCCGATTTGATCAAACTACCCATCAGTGTCACTTGGATGGCTTTTAATTTGATACTGCAATATATTTGGGGTATTGTACTTGCGGGGATTGCCCTTGGGTACTCTTGCAAAAACTACAAGAGAGCGTGCCAGGAGATGGGCACAGAAACAGAAAAAAAGTGACGCAAAAAGGGAGCAAGAATCTTTGCCCCCAAGGGTCAAGTGGTTGACAAAGTATGTATTTTTTGGTATAATTATTGTATGGAACAATCTTCAATTAGAGCCAAAATGGATGTGCTGAGTGAGGAGTCACAAAGCGTGCTCAAAACACTTTGTTCAAACTACCGTGGGGTTATGCGTGTCAAGGCGGAGTTTAGGTGCAGTATGCATTATGGATTGGACAAATTCAAAAAAGAAGTGTCCGCCAATATGCGTGAAATTAGGCGCGCAAAACTGGTGACCACTTGGCGTATCAACGAGGAAGAAACCGACGAAGATTTGGAAATGTGCTATTTTATGGTGCATTGCAATCTCAACCTTGATGTGGATGATATGGCTGAACTGTCGGTCAATTCACAAACTGTGTTTTTTGGCTAAGTTTGTGATGGGGTGCTTATTTTCTAAACAAAGAATATGGATATTTTAGCGTTTGTGTTATTGCTTGGGCTTGTGCCGCTAGTATGTGTCTTGTGTGGGGCATATTTTGTGTACAAGATTGTGGTGCTCGTCAAAAGGCAGATACGCTTGCGAAATAGTATCACGCTGATTGACCTCAAATTCAACAAAGTGCACTATATTTTGTTTTCAAGTGTGGTTTTTATTTTGTCTGTGTATACGGTTTTTCAATTGTTTGATGGGCGGAGTCCGGATACCATCTTTTTTGCAGAGCATTTTGCCTTTGAAAAATGGCAGACCAATATAGCCCTTGGTGGAATCTTGTTGGTACAAGTCTTGTTTTTTGCGTTGTTGTTGACCATTGCGTTGTCCAAGAGTGCCATTGTGGACAAAGGTGTGTATACGGGCATAGGTTATATAGAGTGGCACTTTTTGTATGATTATTTGATAGATATGCACAATCACGCAGTCGTCTTGACGGCAAGCAAAAGCACTTTTTTGACCGTACTCAATACGACACCCCTTTTGCGTGTGGATAAAAATAATATTCAAAAGTTGATTTTTATACTCAACAAAAACAAAAACAAGTTCAATCAAATGATTGAGTAGAGCCCAAGCCCTTTTGTGCGTGTCAAAACGCTCGGGGTCTTGTGATGTGGATGAGGAGAATTTTGTGAGCGATCATAAAAAAAATAAAGAGGAAAATGGGAGTGACAATTTGTCCAATGTGCCTTATGGGTGGAGACATAGACTCAGTATATCCAACAAACAAATCAAGCAATCCAAGTTGTTTAGGACCATTATCCTAGAACAAAGCGAAAGGGATAGAGTCTTGCCTTCAATGCGTCCCGAGTGAGCACCTTCTCAACAACACAAGCACCTTGGGCACAAAGGGTGTTGAAAAGGCAAGGTCTTGTTTGACAAAATGCTTTGTGGAGACTGTGCGTGTTGCTAGGGTAGGTTTGTAGGGGATAGCAAAACACAAGTTTTGTGGAGTGCCTTTGTTTTTGAAAGTTTGCTCTCTTGCTTGTGGCAAACTTTTATTTTATGGACTGTGGATTATGACAACAAATAAGACGGACAAGTTGCAAAGGAGTGGAGAGGATTATTTGGAGGCAATTTATACCATTTTGCAAACGGATGACCACGCCCATTCGGTAGATATTGCCAAGGCACTCGGAGTCACCAAGCCGAGTGCCTTTGTTGCCTTGCAAAACCTTGCCGAGCAAGGGTATATTAGCAAGCAGTTGTATGGTGCGGTGGTGCTCACACCCAAAGGGGTGGCGTATGCACAAAGTGTGCTACAAAAACACAAAGCGATTACCAAATTATTTGTGGATATTTTGGGCGTGGACCCAAAAGTTGCGGAACAAGATGCGTGCAAGGTGGAGCATTGTTTGAGTGAGCAAACGACCCAAAAACTGTATGAATTTTTGGAAACAAAGGACAAGAAATAAATGTGCCATCAAAGCAAGGAAGATTTTATGAAACAAGCCTTGGCACAAGCAAGGCAAGCCTTGCAAAGGGGCGAGGTGCCCATTGGAGCGGTGGTTGTGTGTGAGGGGCGTGTGGTGGGTGCGGGCTACAACCAGCGTATACAAGAGAGTGATGCCACTGCACACGCTGAGGTGGTTGCTTTGCGACAAGCAGGGCGTGCCTTGGGGCGATGGAACTTGTCAGGATGTCAATTGTATGTGACGCTTGAACCGTGTGTGATGTGTGCTGGTGCCATCGTGAACGCAAGAATTGACACCGTGTATTATGGAGCCAAGGATGACAAGTGGGGTGCAATGGGCAGTCGCTACCAAATAGGGAGCGAGGACAAATGCAATCACCGTTGCCAAGTGGAGAGCGGGATTTTGCAAGAGGAATGCGGTGCTTTGTTGCGTGATTTTTTTTCAGCGTTACGCCATCAAAAAAAGGAATTGGGAGAGAGCAAATGAAAAATATTTTGTGTATCAATGATTTGTCGTGCTATGCACATTGCAGTCTTGCGGTGGCAATGCCCGTCCTTGCAAAGTATGGGCATAGAGCGGTGGCGTTGCCTACGGCATTGTTTAGCACGCATACAGGCGTGGAGGGATTTTGTCACTTTGATACAAGCCCCTTTTTGCAACAAGCACAAGAGCATTTTGAAAAGTTGGGTTTGCAATTTGATTGGGTGTATAGTGGCTTTTTGGGCACCACTGCCCAAGTGGATTGGCTGGGTGACTTGTTTGCAAAGACCCAAAAGCAAAAGC
>WQZE01000002.1 GCA_009780875.1 Bacillota bacterium
CAACCGCACCCATTGTGCCCAAAATAAAACCTGACAATCCCTGTGTAAGAATACCCACTGCATTCCTAAAACATATGCAAAACAAAACAACAATGCTCGTAATAAGCATTGTCAACCAAGCCGAACGCCCACCTTGGCTCACGGTCTCTGTCCTCTCTTGTTTATCTTTTAGTTGTCTCATAATCATCCTTGTCACAACCTTCCAATCCACACAAGTTGGCTTGACGGTCTCCTTGCAAAATTTTGAATCCCCTACCATCAATTTGTAAAATGCAATCGCCCATTCTAACAAACTAATTATATCATATTTGGCAAAGTTTTACAACCTATTTTTGTTAAATTTTTCCAAATTGGAAAAATTTTTTCTTTTTCCCAAATTTTTCCAGTTGAGAGGCATACAAACGGACGATACAATACTCATATCGTCCGATTTTTTTTGATAGATTGTTGTACTGCCCAATGACTTTTTTAGCCCTTTGTCAAGAGTTCCTTGATGTCACTCATAATAAATTTGAGTTTGTTGTCACTCGCCAGTTGTTTGGATATTTTGTCCCTTGCGTGCATAACCGTAGTATGGTCACGACCTCCAAAATAATTGCCGATGGATGCCAAGGGTGTCGCACTCAGGAGTTCGGTACACAAATACATTGCAAGTTGCCTTGCGTGTGCCACATCTTTGGTTCTGCCTTTGCCGAGCAACTCGTTTGGATTGAGCGTGTAGTACTTGCACACTTTGTCCAGTATCCCATCCATTGTAGGAGCACTGCCACTTTTCTCGTCAAAATCTTTGAGCGTTGTTTTGAGCAAATCCACGGATGGGATGACCCCTTCTAGTTGTGCCAAAAGCACCAACTTGTTGAGCGCCCCTTCCATCTCACGCACATTATTGGATATCCGCTCCGCCATATAGGTGATGACCTCATTGGGTACCTCTTGCTTGTCGTTTTGTATCTTGCGTTGCAAAATAGCAATCCGTGTCTCCAAGTCAGGTGGCTGAATATCGGCAATAATCCCTGATTCAAAACGACTACGCAAACGGTCAGGCAATCCGCCTATCTCCTTGGGAGGGCGGTCTGAGGACATTACAATTTGCTTGCCACTTTGGTGCAAGTCATTAAAGGTATGAAAAAATTCTTCTTGGGTCGCCTCTTTGCCCGCAAAAAATTGCACATCATCAATCATCAAGACATCCACACTGCGGTACTTGTCCTTGAAGGAGTTACTATGACTGCTTCCTGTCCGAACCCCAGCAATAAAGTCATTGATAAATGCATCACTGGGCACATACATTACTTTGAGGTTTTTGGTGCTCCGTATCTTGTTGCCAATGGCGTGCATAATGTGCGTTTTGCCAAGTCCCACCCCACCATAAATAAACAGCGGATTGTACCGACTCCCAGGCTCCTCAGAGATGGCTTGTGCCGTAGCAAAGGCTAGTTGATTGGCTTTGCCCACCACAAAGGTATCAAAAGTATATTTGGCAAGCAGTGTGACCGCATCCTTGGTCGCCACGGGCTCCTCTTGCTTTGGCTTTTGCTCCCGTGCACTAAATTTTTCCATTTCAAGTGGGTCAATGAGTTCTATTTCACTGAGCATTGTATGGTGTTTTTGTAGCGTGGCTTTGAGCAAATTCAAAAACCTACTGGCCACAAAATCCCGTGCAGACGCACTGGGTGCAAGCAAAACAAGCCTATTGTCCACAATGTCAACAGGTTCCAACGGTTTGAGCCACACATCAAAACTGATTGCACTGGACTCGGTCTCCAAAGAAGTAAGCATATTGCCCCAAATGTCTTGTACACTACTCATCCGTGTTGCTTTCCTCCCCCAATGGTCAAAACCGCCTCTTTCCCATTTTGTGCCTTTGTGCACACACCTTTTATTTCATAAAAAACAATTTGTACACATTGTAGATACCAATACCCAACGCAATACACGAGGAGAGTGCTGCAATCACTTTGATTATCCTCTCTCTTTTTCTGGACGCTTGCAATTTTTGAAACAATTGTTTGTTGGTATCTCCCAAAGTTTGCACCTGTTGCAAAAGCACTTGGTTGTTTTCTTTGAGTGTACCAAGTGTCATCAACAACATTTGATTTTGCTCATCCACTTTGTCAAGTTGACTTTCAATGCCACTCAGCGTCTGATTGAGTTTGTGGGTAGCCAACTCCACATCTTTGGCAACGGTCTTGTCTTGCTGGTCATAAATCGGCACAGGAATCTCAATCGGTTCCGCCTTAAAGACTTGCCACCAATGTCTATCTTGTTGCTTACTTTCTTTTTTTGCAGCCTTTTTTTGTGCCTTCAACTCAGCCTTGGAAAGTTCAGGACTAGCCGCACTTGGCTTGTTGGGTTGCAAGGCTGCGGGTTGCCCCAAAGCCCCCGTAGACATCGGTTTACCCGTCGCCTGTGTCTCATATTGTGTCGTTTGATTTGTCGCCATAAAAATCCCTACTGCTTTTGCAATTTGGTATGCAAAACTGTACGCTACTAGTATTTGTATTTTTCTGCATTTTGTGACCTACTTTTTTGAGACACACCCAAAGCGTTAGTCCACCAAATAAATGATTCGCTTGCAGTTGTCGCACGCAACGGTCTTCTTTTGTGTCAGTTCGGCAATCGTTCTTTGTGAATTGTTGGTAAAACAACCTCCACAAGCATCCTTGCCCGACAAAGGCACAAAAACAGGTGCAGGCACCCCCGTCGCCAACAGCGTGTCATATCTCTCAAACAATCCTTTGTCACCACTTGCCCTGAGTGCCGCCAACTCATCTTTCATTTTTTTGATTTTTGGTTGCGTATCTGCAATTTGCTTTTCATTTTGTTCTTTGTTGTGTGCATAGGCTGCTTTTGCTTTGGCACCTTTGGCTTGCGTGTCCTTGTATCGTTTGATGATATCATTGCTTTTGGATTGGATATCCAAGGTGCTTCTCTCGGCCTCTATGATTTTGTTTTTGCACTTGGACAAGAGTTCCACACCCTCGGCAAGTTTTTGCTCATCCGTTTCTTTTTGGAGGGCTTTGTTTGCCTCTTCAAATTCTTTGATGGCTTGCTCATAATAATCTTTCCCAAGCGTTTTTAGGATGGATACACCCTCGGCATTCTCTTTGCGACAACCCTTGGTGCACTCATAAGGAATCCTATTGGCAAGACTCTCTGCATCTTCTTCCAGTTTGGCAATCGTCAACTTGACATTGTTAAACTCATTTTTGGCAAGTTCCTGCTTTTTGTTATAGTCAGAGTTTTTTAGCAACTCTTGCAATCTATGACACTCTTTTTCAAGTTGCTGATACTTGATGATACTATTCAGATTTGACATTTTGCCCCCATTTTTTTTTGGTTGTATCGGTCTCACTATCTATGATGACCCGCACCTCTTTGCCCACCACCTCTTGGAGACGCTCTGCCAAAACGGGCACAAAGATTTGTTCACTTTTTTTGTGGTTCACTTCTAGGAGATTGAGTCCCATCTCCTCTGCATACAATGCAATATGATGTTTGATTTCGGCGGTCACCACGCAGTCCGCTTTCAGACTCTTGGCTCTTAAAAACGAACTCGTACCTCCGCCACCGGCTCCATTGATGGCAACCACGGTTTGGATTGTTTTGTCTACCCCGTACAGCCGGACATTGGAGTCACCTATTGTCTCTCCCACCATTTTGCAAAACTCGCTCGCTAGGATGGGTTGTTGACACTTGCCAATGCGACCTATGCCGCCGTTTGGCAACCCATCGCTCCCCGTTTGCCCCTTTTTGTCCCACGCAATCTTTTGCGTTGTGGACAGTGCCTGCAACGGTGCAATGTCTTGCAAGTCCAATACACCCGCAAAGTAGTCGTTGATACCCCCAAAAACGCCGTCCAAATTGGTGTGTGCACAATACAAAGCAATCCCGTGTTTTGCAAGTTGCAATAGTATTTTGCCCTCCAAATGGGTATCCACTATTTTTTGCATTGGGACAAACAAGATCGGGTGATGCACTACCAACAAATCCACTTGTTGTGCAATACACTGCTCTACGACCACACTTGTAGCATCCAAGGCACACAAAATTTTGCGTACCTTTTGAGACCGATGCCCCCAAAGCAAGCCCACATTGTCCCAACTCTCCGCATATTGTATCGGTGCAATGCGTTGGTCAAACAAATTTTCAAACTCAAATACTGTCATTTTGTACCCATATTATAACACAAACAAAACAAAATAGCAAATATTTTTTGTTTTGTTTGTGTGGGGCACTTTTCACCCACTCAAAATTCTGTGTCCAAAGGGTCACAACTCAAACGATTGCAAGACACAAGCAAGTTGTTGTGCTTTTTGATTTGCCTTTTCATTCTTTTTTTGACAAAGACTCTGATACCTTTGCGACAATTGTTGCTTTTGCACTTTGTCTTTTGTATAGTACACACCGTACAAAAGTTGGTTGTCGTCGTATACTGGTGTAGACTCAGGGCACCACTTTGCTTTGAGAATGGTATAATACTTTCCATCCAACAATACAAAATCCTCCACCAATGCATAGCCCATTTTTGCAATCTGTGTCCGCACAAGGTGTACTTTGGATTGAGGTGACACTATCAAGTCGGCACAAAAAGTATTGCCTTGCAAAATGCCACAAATGGTCTCTCCCCCCATCCCTGCAACGACAATGGTGTCCACTCCATCCCTACCATCTATGACAGAGAGCCCATCCCCCACTCGTTTGCACAAATGCTCATTTGTCCAGTCCAATTTTTGCAAACTCTTTTGGCTGATATCACTGGCTATCACTCTCTCACACAACCCGTTCTGCAACAAGTACTTGGACAAGAGCCCGTGGTCACACCCTACATCAAGCACGCATCTCCCCGTCACAAGTTCCGCTATCCTTTGCAATCTCTTGGACAATACCACCTCACCCAAAACCTACTATCTCCCTTCAATAAACGCTTTGAGACTCTTGGTCATATTGTTCTTTTTGAGTTTTCTGAGCGCCTTTGCCTCAATTTGCCTTATCCGCTCTCGTGTCACACCAAAGACTTTGCCCACTTCTTCCAGTGTCTTTGGGTGCCCATCCGTCAAGCCGTAACGCATTCTTAGCACCATCTCCTCTCTTGGTGTGAGTCCACCCAAAATATCTAGCAAGGTCTCTTTGAGTCCGTGTGCCAAAGTGACATCAATCGGAGATTGTGCACTGCTGTCCTCAATAAAGTCAACCAGTTGCGTGTCCTCTTCCTCGCCAATCGGCGTCTCCAAAGAGACCGGGTCCAACGATATCCGCTGAATCTCTCGTATACGCTCTTCTGAGATTTCCATTGCTTTGGCAAGTTCGGCAGGACTTGGGTCTCTGCCCAACTCTTGCACCAACTGACGATTGGCCCGTATCAGTCTATTGATGGTTTCTACCATATGAACGGGGATACGAATGGTTCTTGCCTGGTCAGCAATCGCTCTTGTAATCGCTTGCCGTATCCACCAAGTCGCATAGGTGCTAAACCGAAATCCCTTGGTATGGTCAAATTTTTCAACGGCTTTCATCAGCCCCAAATTGCCCTCTTGAATCAAATCCAAAAACTGCATACCACGCCCTACATAGCGTTTTGCAATGCTGACCACCAACCGTAGATTGGACTCACTCAATTTTGCTTTTGCATATTCGTTTCCATCCGCCATCTGGCTGGCAAGTTCGTTTTCTTCGTCTACACCCAAAAGCCCCACTCGTCCAATATCTTTGAGATACACTTTGACAGGGTCATCAATCGCCACCTCACCCATATTATCAAGGTCAAAACTGATATCATTGGCAACCACCTCTACCCCAAGCGTCGCCAAAATTGCAAAGACCTCATCCATTTGCTCAGCGGTAAACTCGGGTATCAAACCCAATTTTTCACCCACTTCGTCATAATACAGTTTGCCCCGCTTGCGTCCCACTTGAATCAAACGATTGATTTCTTTGACAATCATCTCAGGCATCGTGGTGGAGGTGTACTCGGTGCCAACAATGACACCTGGCTTGGCACGGTTTTTGCGTGTTTTGTAGGTCCTTTTGGGCTTTGTCCCATCCGCCGCTTTTTTGCGAGGACGCTCCTCACCCTCTGCCACTGCGCCCCGTTTTTTGTAGGGTCTCTTTGGCTTTGGTGGAGCATCTGGGTCCACGGTACCTCTTTTGCGATAGGCTCTTTTGGGTCGGGCTGCCTCTTGGGCTCTCTCAGCGGAATCCTTTTTGCGGTACGCCCTTTTGACTCTCACCTCCCCGTTTTCCGTTTTGTCTTGTTTGGCGGGTTTGTCTTTGGGCACTTTGTCAGCTTTGGCTACCTTTTCTGTCTTTTGTTTGGTAGGTTGCAAAACTTGCCCCTCCTCTGCCTTAGGAACGACTCCCGCATCCACAAGCACGCCCTCGTTTGGCACTGCTTTCTTTTTGTTGCGACTTTCCGTTGTGTTTTTCATTTTCTCCCTTGTTGCGGTTTTTGCAAATACCGCAAAGCATTGGTATTGGTCTCACTCTATCTCAAATTTTTCACGCAAATAGTTGATGACTTGTTCTGGCTTTATACCCTTTTCTAGTTCCCTTATATCCCTATCTATACTTTGAAATTTTTGTGCATCATTGTGACTTTTGGCTCTTTCTTGCTTATACAAATCCACCACAATCCTTCTCACACAATTGCTGTAATACTTCTTTTCCTGGTCTGCTGGTTTGTCAAACCCATACACCAACGCCTGCCCCCACAACTCACCAAGATTGTTATACTCAAATTCATCACCACATTGCCCACTGGCTTTTTTGACGAGATTCAAAAATGATTGTGCCATCTCTCCAAAATGCTTGCATATCGCCTCTATCAATGCTGTGTCACCCCACGCTTTGTTGTGCATCACGCTTGCCAGCACATACACCCACGCACTCTCTTGTATGACAACAATTTCAACTCGGACAGACTCACTCTCTTGCCAATCGTCCTCTGTCGGTATTGTATACTCCAATTGTCTTTTGAGGACATTTTCATCTACCCCGCTCAAATGCGATACAAATCGCAAATACAAGTCTTGTGAAACCACGCTCGTGTGTTTTTGGATGATACGCAAAGCCTGGTCGCAAAACTTGCTTTTTTGTTCCACATCTGCAAATGCAATGGGCGGCAAGTCTTTGCTGTCACGGTCACTCAGCGAATCATAGGTGGCTCCATCCTTGAAAATACACTGAGGAATAATATTAAGAATTTTATGTTCTTCCAGCGTTCTTGCCCTTTGTATACATTTTTTGTACTCTGCGACACCATACTTTTTGATAAAGTCATCTGGGTCCAATCCCTCTTTGAGCACCACCACCTTGGTGGAAAGCCCCGCCTCTGACAAAATATCCAATCCACGCAAAGTCGCTTTTTGCCCCGCACTGTCTCCATCATAACACACGCACACGGTCTCGGTATACTGCTTGATTTGCCTTGCCTGCTTGTTGGTGAGTGCTGTTCCCATAGAGGCCACTACATTCTCAATCCCTGCACTATGCAAGGCAATGGTATCCATATACCCCTCTACCAAAAGGACGAAAGACAAATCGCCACCATTCCGCTTGTATTTTTTGAGAAGATTGACACCAAAAAGCGTATTGGATTTGTCAAATACTTCGCTTTGTGCAGAGTTCTTGTATTTTGCAGGACTGTTCCCGCTCAAATCACGCCCACCAAAACCTACTACTTTGTCCAAATGATTGATGATGGGCACCATCAGTCTACCATAAAAAGCATCGTAGAGTGACCCACCCATTTTTTTGTCAAGTATTTTGCCACTAGAATTATCGTAATTATTGCCACTTTTTGTAGAAACAAACCCAGGCTCATCTGTGGATACCGCAACCCCTTGTGCTTGCCAAAAGTCTCTGGTGGACTGGTTGGCAATCCCCGCAAAAATCATTTCCTCTTCTTGATAGCCCTTGCCATGCAAATGCCCAATCACGCCATACCCATCCAAAGAGACCCCCATCCCAAATTTGGTAGCAATGCTTGGTTCAATGCCACGCTTTGCAAGATATTGCTGGGCAGGCTTGCCTTGTTGGCTTTTGAGGTTGTTGCAATAAAACAACGCCGCATCTTTGAGCAAGTCATATCCTCGTTCTCTCTTTTTGACCCGCTCATTGCGTGCGTCTCCGCGCTCCAACGAGTGGTACTCAGGCATTGGTAGCCCCGCCTTATCGGCAAGCACTTTGACAGCATCCCAAAATTCAATGTTTTCTATGGCTTTGACAAAACCAAAAATATTGCCCCCCACACCACAACCAAAACAGTAGTACATTTGCTTGCTTTGCGAGACGCTAAACGACGGGGTTTTTTCGTGATGAAAAGGACAGCACCCCCAATGATTGCCACCCCTACGCACCAAAGGAATGTACCGCTCTACCACACCGACAATATCTATCTTTTGCAAAAGCGAATCCAAAAAGTCTTTGTTATCTGCACTCAATCTGCTTGCTTGTTCTCCCTTGGTATCCAAAATTGTCTTTTTGTCTTTGACCGTTTTATGGTTTTGTGGTTTTATGGTTTTGCGGAGCATCCAAAGACTTTACCGATTGCATCTTGCACTATCCAACCACACAAAAAATTTGCTGAGAGGTTATCAAAATCTTATGGATTCTTATACCTTGGTAACCGCCTATTTGCACTTTGTATTTTGTATTGTGCCGTGCACTCTCTCTCAATGCACCCTAGCCATCATATTGCAAGTGTCGCGCACCTTGCATCCCCTCTTGCCAATCCTGCGTGTGCTCCCCACACACTTGGACTGCCATAGAGAACCCACGACTGCTTTGCGTGTCTGTGGCGGTGCTATGGTCTCCACCCAAAATACCTGTGGCAAAAAGCACACCCACAACGGCACCCACGGCGATAAGAATCAAAATGAAAGCAAGCAACATAGCTCCGCTCTTGGATTTTTTTTGTCCAAAACCGTATTGTCCCTCTTGGTTTTGCCATCCTGAATATCCTTGCCCCACTTGTCTTGGTGGTGGCATTTGGCTGGGGTGCCTGTTTTGCAATTGTCTTGGGGGCGGCATTTTGTTGGGATTGTATGGGTACTTGGCCTGCGGTATATACCCAGGCTCTTGCTTGTAGCCCGTACGCCCTCGCTTGTTGAGTGACTCCGTACGGGTTATGGTACGCTCAATGGTTTTGTGCTCTTCGTGATAACTCTGTCCCGCCATCATTGCAAAAAAGCCATCTTGCATATTATCTTGTTGTTTTTTCCCCAAACTCTACTCCCTTGCAAAATGCAAGAACTCTCCTTGTATAAATTATATCACATAACCCACAATAAATCAAGCATTTGACAAAACAAATTGCCAAATGCCCCCTGTCAATTTTTGACATTTTTGTGCGATTCCTAGATGCCCACACTCCCCAATCTCACCCTTTGCCCTCACGCAACAAAAACACCACCAACCCATAGATAGGCACACTCACCACTACCACACAAATTACAAATACAAAGTTGAGATGTCCATAAAATTGCAAGAGTATGGTCATTAGAATAATGCACAACATCCAAAATGCACTAAGAACTCTAAACTTCTTTACTCCTATTTGCATTTTGCCAATCAAAAGTGGCAACAGCAACAAACCCATAAAAAACACTTGCATAAATCCAGACTCATATTGCCCCAATGCCACCATACCAAAACCCAGCAAACAACCTACAATGTGTATCGTACCAAGAGCAAGTTTACATCGCTTTCCCATTGCTATGCCCTCGCTTCCAAAATGCTTTCATCCTCTATTCCTTGCAACTTGGGGGTTGCACTTTTTTTGCCCGCCAACAACTTCTTATATACTCCCCACAAAACAACAAACAACCAATTGGCAATAGCACAAAAATTCCCATTGCCAAATAGTAGATAACTCCACCATTAGATGCCGACAATTGCTTTGCAAATAAACCACCACTCACTGCAAAATAAGATAAAATACCCCCCACCAAGAATACTCCCACTGCCACCAAAAATAATGCAATCGCCCCCAACCAGTTGGTCAAATTTGGGTTGGTTATTCCTATCAAAAAAGCAACTCCATTGATACAAAAAATAAATTGGGCAACCAGCAAAAGTCCAAAAAGTTGATACTTCCAAGACAGTCCATAAAAAACACCCCACACTACCGATACACCTAGTGCCACGCACAGCAAATTTTTTCTATACTGTTGCATTGCACTAACTCCTCATTTATATGACTGTTTAATATATTTATTTGTCAAAAATGTGCAATCATTTTGCAAGCGTTTGACACCCTTGTGCCAAACGCTTGTAACCGTATTATCCATTCATTCTTATCAAGTCGTAGTTTTCTTTGCGTTCTATCACAAAAACGGGTTTGTCGTGGTTTTTGAGTCCCATAAAAAAGGACTTGGGATTGGAGTGTCCATAGTTTTTGGGATTGAATGAGTTGTCTCTTTTGTACAGAGAGTTCATAAAAGTGGAAAAATGCATATAGCCATTGAGGTCTCCCTCATCCCACAAAATCTGTTGTGCCAGTTTGATGATTTTGAGTTTGTGGTCAATTTCCTTTTCTTGCCCATTGGTTGGACTGTCTTGACTCTCTGACTCTATGATAGGGGCAACCGCCAAAGGCATCTCATTTTTGGTTTTGGGTTCTTGCTTTGCATTGGGTGTGGTCTTGGGTATCAATTTTGAGTTGCTGGTTGCTGTTGCTTTGGCTGGCTTGGTGGGTTTGCTGTCTTTCTCCACATCACTTGTGCCCGCTTTGCCAGCCCCCGCCTCTCGCATCAGCACATCCATCAACAAAAATCGGTGACACGCTGCCCTAAAAGACTTGGGCGTCTTGGTCTCTCCCGCCCCTATGACAAAAAAGTTCTCGTTTCTAAACCTGGTAGCCAATTTGGTAAAATCACTATCACTCGTAGCCAAGCACGCACAGTTGACCTTGCCACTATACAAGATATCCATCGCATCAATAATCATTGCACTATCGGTAGCATTTTTGCCCGTAGTATAGGAGTACTGTTGAATGGGCTCAATCGCAAAGTCAAGCAAAGTTTGCTTCCATTTTTGGAGTTCTGTCCTCGTAAAATCACCATAAATACGCTTGTATGTGATATCTCCAAAATTATTGAGTTCCTCTACCAAAATGCCCAAATATTCTTTGCTGATATTGTCCGCATCAATCAACAAGGCAATCGTTCTGTTTGTCGTTTCCATCTATCACTTTTGGCACCCTTACGCAGTGCTCTTCCTTTTTTTATTTATATGCAAGAGCCCCAAACCATACAACCAAATCATTTTGTGGCATTCCTTTTTGCACGCATCCATACAATCATAACACTTTATGATAGATATGTCAAGCAGTTTTGCAAAATTGCAAATATTTGACACACAATCACCACTTGCAGGTCACAACCATACTGGCAATCGCTTGCCCTATCTTGGCACTCACAAGCACTTTGCCCTCCTGCTTGGGTGTCAACTTGCCCACCTTGTCAATAAAAGCAATGTCGTGGTTGTCCGTGTCCCACACAATGTGCTCAACAATCGGTGCATAACTCCAAATCTCATATTGCTCTGGCACCCCAATAATGACCTCACTTTTGCCATCCACTGCAAATTGTGAGATAATGGGAGGCTTGACCTCTGGGAGCGTATCTGTGATTGGATTGTCTGCACCAGGAACTGGATTGTTGCGGTTTGCCAGCAAGACGACTCCAAAAAATATACTTGCTGTCAAAACAATGGATACACACGCTATCAACATAGATTTCAAATCTATTTTGTCGTGGTGCATTGTACTCACCTCTGCATACTCTTTGGCGTGCTTGGGTGCGTGCCCAACTTGGTCTGCTTGATTTTGTGATTCTTGCTCACTTTCAAGGATTTCCACTTGTTCAATTTCTACCGTTTTGGTGTACTCCATCGGCTCATCGTGCGTGTCCATATGCGGCATTTTCTTTGCCCTTTTGCACTCTACCCCAGGCTCCGTATCGCCCAAAGGAGACTTTATATGAGCAAACGAAGAATGCCCTGCACCCCAAGTATATTTCTCGTGATGAGGCGCGTAGGGGTGACCCTCTCTATGAGGCGTATGATGACCCTCTACCCCACTCTGAGACTTGGTGTACCCACTTTGTTCCCTATGATTTATTTTATTTTTATCCATCGTGTCCCTCCCCTGCACTTTTTTCCAAAAGTGCCTTTGTATGAAACCTGCCCTCCACCATTGCCTACCTTGCAAATTTGACAACGCTCTACAATACCTTTGCCTTGGTCTAGCCTACCTTTACACTAATGTTAAAGATAGGCTAGACCGCAAATCAAATTTCCAACCCCTGGCGCCTAGATGGGCTCTACGGTGACCGCCACCTTGTCACCCGGCTGTTTGCCTATTTTGGCTCTAATGTCTTTGAGGACTCCCAAAATATAGCACACACTCCCATCTTCGTTTTTGACACCCATATTGACAATGCTCCCCACATAAGGCTCACCATCAAACGAGGCACGCACTCGCAAGCGACCCTTTCCATACTTTTGCTTGATATCAAAGGGCACTTTGACATATGCCCCATTGATACCTTCCACTTGTAGTATAACCGCTTCAAATGTTTCCATTTATCTAGTATAACAAATCTTTGTCAAAATGTCAATCTTTTACAAATCTTATTCTGTGTCCCCTTTGCTTTCCACGACTTGATTGAGTTTTTTTATCGCCTTTTTTTCTATGCGAGAAACATAGGAGCGACAAATCCCCAATTTTTCAGCCACCTCAATTTGTGTCAAAGGCTTGTCACCATCCAGCCCATATCTCATAGAAACAATGTTTTGCTCCCTTTCACTCAGTGCGTTCAGCATATCTTTGATGATTGCTTGATACATCACTCTTGTCTCCACCTCTTTTTCTACTTCTTCTCCGTGTGCGGGCAAGACATCCATCCTTGTAATTTCGTTGCCATCTTTGTCCACCCCAATAGACTCATAGATACTGACATTGCATTTGTGCTTTTTGTTTGCACGCAAATACATCAGCATTTCATTCTCAATGCACTTGGCAGCATAGGTAGCCAAAGCACTCCCTTTGCCAAACTGAAAACTATTGATACCCTTGATGAGTCCAATGCTCCCCACACTCAATAGATCATCCGCCTCTGCATTGCTATTGGTATATTTCTTGGCAATATGTACAACCAATCGCAAATTGTGCCGTATGAGCATCTCCTTGGCGTGCTCATCCCCGCACTCCTTGTACGCCTCCAAATATTTCTTTTCGTCCTCACTACTGAGCGGTTTGGGAAAACTGCCCTTGTTGTTGACATACGAAGTAAAAAAGAACACCTTTGACAAAAAAACAAAAAAACTCTCAAAAACCATATGTTATATATATGTTGCATTTTGTCAAAAATTGCCCATTTTTGTGCATCAATTGCATATCAAAAAATATGTATATCTTGGAATCGTGTTGCCCACCATCCCAAAATATTGCACACACATCTTTCTCGTTTTATAAACTTGCTTGCTTTATCCTGTTTGATTGGCAAAGAGACAAATCTTTGACTTTCTTCCCAGTCGCCTCAGTTTGTCATAATGGTCTTTAACTTTTTTGTGCGACAACCCGTATTATTGTGGGCGCCTATTCCTATTGGTATGCCTGAACTTGACATCCAATGGCAAACAATCATCCGAGAACAATGCCTCATCAATGTCCAACTTGACAATCATTTGTATTTCTTTGCAAGCGACATCTATCAATGCCTGCGTGGAACCTGGGCACAGTCCCAACATTTGCTCACAAAATCGCTCGAATTCCTCAACACTTTTTTCTATCATACTCTCACCCCAATTGAATATTTAGAATAAATTTGATCTACGATGTGTGTGAAATCCTATTGTAACACCAAAATAATTGTTTGTCAAACAATTTTGAGCACAAAACTTGCCTTGGCAAATATTGACAATTTGCCAACGCAACTTTGATTGCTCCTCCGCAACGATAGCCATTGCCACGCTATGCTTGGCGCTGACGCACATTTTATTTGGGATTTTTCTTTTGGGAGAACAACGCCATCCCTGCTATGTACTTTGCATAATTATACATTTTGTTGCATAATTATGCACTGCGTGTAGACTACCGTCCAAAATTGCACGACTCTCAGACTCGTGCGGTTGTAACAATACATTTTTTTAAGTCTAACACCTGTCCGTTTTTGCACACGCCCGTGCGTGCACTTTGGCGGACATTTGCCGTACTCACAAACAACTTGTCTTGAAAAAATACTGTGGCTACTCCTCGCAGCCGGTGCATAGCACGCTGTATAAAAAATTTATCTCAACTCGTCGTGCAATTTTGTATTGGATATCTACGCACTTATTGTATCATTTTTGTCCTAGGTTGTCAAGCGTTTGCATTAGACTATATTCCAGCAAACATCCTCTTTCATTTTTGCCTTGCTTTACCCTTGTCCAATGCCAATGCAAACACAAGCCCACTATTCACCCACAACGCCATCCACAAACTCTATAACATCCATATCTTGAATATCTTCCATCGCCTCGCCCACGCCCACATAGACGACGGGGAGTTCAACTTCTTCGCTGATGGCAAAGACTACGCCGCCTTTGGCGGTTCCATCAAGTTTGGTGAGCACAATACCATCAAGGTCAACAATGTCATCAAATGCCTTGACTTGATTGAGTGCATTTTGTCCGGTGGTGGCATCTAGCACAATGTATTTGAGAATTTGTGCCTCCGGCATATTGCCCTCCACCACTTTGGTGATTTTTTTGAGTTCGTTCATCAAATTGGTTTTGTTGTGGAGTCGTCCTGCGGTATCCACCAACAAGACATCGGTTGCTTTGGCCTTGGCGCTTTGAATCGCATCATACACAACCGCTCCTGGGTCCGCCCCCTCGCTATGCTTGACAATTTTGACTTTGGCTCTATTGGCCCAAATCTCCAACTGTTCACTGGCCGCCGCTCTAAAAGTATCCGCCGCCACCAGCGTAACATTCTTGCCCTCGCTCCTAAACTTGTTGGCAAGTTTGCCAAGCGTGGTCGTTTTGCCCACACCATTGACACCCACAATCATCAAAACGAGCGGATAACTTTGTTCAGGGATGGGGTGCCTAAACAACATATCTTCAAGGATTTGTTTGAGTTTGGGTACAACGAGTTCTCTTTTGGTAATGTGCTCCTCATCAATACCCATTTTGAGTGCGTCCAAAATAAACTCGGTAGCCCCAAATCCAATATCACTTGCAAGCAATATGCTCTCCAATTCCTCATAAAAATCATCATCCAACACGCCCCCCGTGAACAATTTGTTGAGGCGATAGGACAATGCATCCTTTGTCTTTTTGAGTGCTGCTTTGATTTTGCCAAAAAAGCCCATAAGTCTCTCCGATTTTATTTGTGCCTTGTTGCTATTTTCTTGGGTGGGCTACTGCTTGCTTTTGGTCAAATACAAAAGTCCCAAAGTCCCTTTGCCGCAATGTGTGGAGATGGTAGAGCCAGCATCACTGACCACAATTTCTTTGAAAGTAGAATTTGCCAAAATGGTCTCTTTGGCAATTTTGAGTGCCTCCTCGGACGCATAGCAATGCGTGAGATAACATTTGTCATCCACATAGTCCGGACAAGTGGCAAGCGTGTCCTCAATATACTTGGCAACAATTTTTTCATAACTATTGACTTTGTACTTGCGTCCGACGGTCATCAATCCATCTATCAATCGTATGGTGGGTCTAATTTTGAGTATCCCCGCAAAAAAAGCCTGTGCACCCGTGCACCGCCCGCCTTTGTGCAAAAATTCAAGATTCTCCACCACAAAAGACACTTGCAAACCCTCCGCTTTTTTTCGCAAGTCTACGGCTATCTCGGCTGCACTCTTGCCACCATCACGCATTTGCACGGCTTGCTCAATCAACAAGGCGATACCGCCTGACAAACCTTTGCTGTCCACATAGTACAAACCGCTCTCCTCACCACCCAACTCTTTGAGTGCATTCTCGGCGTTTTTCCCATTGACGGACAGCCTAGAAGAGATACTAATCCACACAATATCTTGCTCATTGTCTCTATGAAGTTTGACAAGTTCCTTCATATCCTCTATGCTTCTTGCCGCTGTTTTGGGCAGTTTTTTTGTCTTGTCAACATACTCAAACAATTCCTTGGTGGAGATATCTACCCCATCAAGGTACTCACGGTTGTTGATGTTGATGGCAAATGGCATCACAAAAATTTGGTTGTTGTCTGCATAATCTTTGGTCAAATCTGCCGATGAATCCGTAAAAATCAATACTTGTTTTGACATAATCTTTTCCTTCTACTCTTTTGCACCAAACACAATTTTTTTTGACACGAGTGTCCCAAAAGATTGGTGCAACTTTATGGTAGACTTGCTTTTTGGTAGCAAGTCATTGTTATCCCTTTTTTGGCATCTCCCTTGCTTGGGCTATGCCGTTGCCACTACGCCACTATTCTCCCCACTGTCTGCAAGTCGTTGTGCATCCGATAGTTTGACGGATACAATCTTGCTCACGCCCTTTTCCTCCATTGTGACACCATACAAACTATCTGCAAGCTCCATTGTGGGCTTTCTGTGCGTTATCACAATGAACTGTGTCTCCTGAGAAAACTTGTGCAAGTACTTTGCAAATCTATGTGCATTGGCGTCATCCAATGCCGCCTCAATCTCATCCAGTACACAAAACGGCATTGGTTTGAGACGCAAGATAGCAAACAAAATAGCAATGGCTGTCAACGCCCGCTCTCCACCGCTCAACAAAGAAATGGATTGCAATTTTTTCTCTGGGGGTTGTGCCACAATATCTATGCCAGCCTCCAACAACTCGTGCTCCGTCATACTTGGGTCCGTTTGCAACACCAAATCGGCGGTTCCGCCATTAAAGAGTTCCCTAAATATTTTGACAAAGTTGGTTCTTATTTTTTCAAACTCGGTAGCAAAGGTGGTGCTCATCTCTTTGTTGAGGTTGGCAATGATGCTTTGCAAATCTGCCCTGGCTCTCTCCAAGTCATCAATTTGTGTACAGTATTGATTGTAGTCCACAAAAAGGCTTTGGCTCTCCTCAATGGCATCCAAGTTGATATTGCCAAGCCCTGAGATAGCACTGCGGAGTTTTCTTGCCTCTGTGGTGGCAGCCGTGATTCCTATCTCTGCACGCATCTCCGTGCACTGCTCAAAAGACAGTCCATACTCTTCAAAGATTTTGTTGCCCATATTCTCAATATCGGTATCTACTTTGAGCAGTTGCAATTCTTCTTTGCTTTTTTGTTCGGTATGTTTTTTGATTTGTTCAATGCACTCGTTTCTGCGACTTTCCAAAGCAATTTGTGCCTCCACCAAGGCGGCCTTTTGCTCTTGCAAATATTCAATTTGTGCTTTGTAGGCTTGCAACTGTGCGTTTTCTTGCAGACCTTGCAAAATGCTTTCTGCATCACGCATATAGCCCTCTACAAGATTTTGTTGCAACGCAATCTCCACACGCAGTTTGTCAATCCTTTGTACCAATCCCTCTTTTTGCGTACGCATACTGACAAGCATTGCATTGGTGGATTTGAGTTCGCTCTCCGTAGTAGCAATGCCAATGCTACACTCGTGCATTTTTGCATTGCATTCATCCCTTTGACTTGCAAGCGTTGCGTACCGACTCCGCCCCTTTTGCAGGCTCTCGTTGACCGTACTTTTGTCTTTGTCAAAGTCGCTTTCTTGTTGCTCTATGAGTCCTATATCACTCGTGATGGACACCAATCTTGCGTGCACGCCCACAAGTTCCATCGTGCTTTGCCCAAGCCTACTCTCTTGTTCTTGGATGATGTCCGTCAACGCCTCCATCTTTTGTGCGTTTTGGGCAAGCCGAATCTCCACACTTTTGGTGTCTTGGGAGAGTTGCTCTATCTCTTGCAAAGCACTGCTTTGCAACAAATACGCCTCATCATACTTTGCCCCCAACTCAGACAATTCTTGGTTGATTTCCAAAAGCCTTTGTTCACATTCCAAAAACTCTCTATCTTTGCCCAAAATGTGCGTGTTTCCACTCTCTCGTTTTTGTCCACCTGTGATAGCACCACTGGTCGCCAGCACATCGCCTTGCAAAGATACCACCTTAAAAGAGTAACCACTTTGCTTGGAGATGGCAATCCCCGTATCCAAGTTGTCCACAAGCACGGTAGAACCCAAAAGACTCTTGATGGCCTTTTGCAATTCGCCCTCACATTTGACAAGGTCGCTAGCAATGCCACACACACCGTTTTGTTTGAGGATGTCAAAATACTGCCTGTCAATACTCCGTGGCTTGATGCTTGAAAGTGGCAAAAAGGTGGCACGGCCATACTGCTTTTGTCTCAAATACTCAATCAATTGTTTGGCGTCTTGTTCTTCTTGTACGATGATGTTTTGGATAGCCGCACCCAAAGCGGTCTCTATCGCCAACTCGTACTTGGGCTCCACACTGATGACCTTGCCCACCACACCCTTGATAAGACCACTGAGCGTTGCATTGTGTGCCGCATCGCCCAAGAGTTTTTTAACCGCATAGACAAACCCCTCGTGACTCTCTTTGATATCTTTGGCAAGTTTGAGTTTGGCAGCATAGATATGTTGCTCACTTTGGGCTTGTTGTTTTTGGTTGGACAACTTGGACAACGACGCCGTGTACTCCCTCGTTTTTTGTTCACACGAGGCCAGACTGACTTGCATTGCATCCAAATGCTCTCGCAAGGCGTCTCTGGTTTGCACTTGGTTTTTGAGTTCTTGGTTGTATTCCTCAATGGCTTGTGCTGTGCTTTCTTTGCTTTGTTCAAGTTCTGATTTTTTGATGGTCAAGCCATCTCGCTCCGCCAAAAGCCTGGATGCATTGGCTTTGATTTGGCTCAATTTGTCATAGGCATTGATAAGGTTGTCTTGCCCTTGATTGCTCTCTTGCTCATAGGCGGTCAACTCCTCTACCAACTGTATATACTCTTGTCCAATCGTGTCCACGGCCGCTCTTTGCACGCTCAGTTTTTGTGTCAACGAGGCTATGCTTGTCCCGAGGGCAATGCTTTCATTTTCATTTTCTTCCAGCATTTGCATCGCACTTTGTTGTTCGTCTTGCAGTCTTGCAATGGTCTGCTCAATGCTTGCTTGTTTTTCTTTGACCACACGCACATCACTGCTTCGCTTTTCAAGTTCCACACTGACACCCAAAAGTTTTTGATTGGTTTCTTGTTGTGTGGCATCCATCTCCGCACCTTTGACAAGAATACTTTCAAACTCTTTGTTGGTCGCCTCATACTCCGCATTGGCAATCCCTAGTTGCTCCTCTGTCTTTTGTAGACGCCCCATCACGCTCTGCTTGGCTTTGTCCGAACTCTCAAAGTTGTGCAGATAAATGTTTATCTCCAAATTTTTGAGTTGTTCTTTGTAGTCCAAATACAACTTTGCGTTCTCGGCTTGCCTGCTGAGCGGCTCCAAGTAGCGTGCTTTTTCGTCTCTGATATCCACCAAACGACTGAGGTTGTCGCTCGTTCTTTCCAGTTTGAGTTCGCTCTCTCTTTTTTGTGCCTTGTGTTTGGAGATACCCGCTGCCTCTTCAAAGATGGCACGCCTATCCTCGGGCTTGGCACTCAACAAACTTTCAATACGCCCTTGTCCAATGATACTGTATCCCTCTCGCCCCATCCCCGCATCACGCAACAAGGCGACAATGTCTTTGAGTCTGCTGAGGTTGTTGTTGATAAAGTACTCACTCTCCCCACTCCTATATAGTTTGCGAGAGATGACCACCTCGTTGTAATCAATGGGAATGGTTCTATCAAAGTTATCAAAAAAAAGTGATACCTCTGCATAAGAAAGACTTTTGCGGCGTTCCGTCCCATTGAAAATGACATCTTGCATAGAAGAACCACGCAAAAGTTTGGCACTTTGTTCTCCAAGTACCCACCTTATGCTATCGGCTACATTGCTTTTCCCACAACCGTTGGGTCCCACAATGGCTGTGATACCGTCCGAAAAGGAAACTTGCAATTTGTCCGCAAAGGACTTGAAACCGCTCACTTCTAGTTTTTTAAAATTCAATCAATGGACTCCTACCATTTTGTTGATATGATTATGATACCATCCTTTCGCACCACTCAATTGTGGTGACCGTTTGATTACAATTATTTTTACAACAACTCTTTTCAAACTTTGCTTTTATTATGATGATTATACCGTATATTATACCATATTTTTCCAAATTTTCAAAGCAATCTTTGCAACAATATCCAAAAATACAAAAATAGTTATTTTTTTACAAATTCACTGACATTGATTGACCTCTGTCAAACACAATATATTGTACTTGCATACGGTCTCTACACAATATATTGTGCAACAAGCCTTTTATGCTTGACAAAACATATATATTAGGGTTATAATGTATATACAAGGTTCCCAAAAATCCCTTTGTCTCACTGACAAAGGCTGTATTTTGCGTTTGGGTACGATTGATAGAGGTTTATTGTGTCAAAAAAATATTCAATAGGAATTGATGTTGGCAGCACTACCATCAAAACGGCGGTTTTGGACGCCAACAATCAATTGTTATACAGTAGTTATGATAGGCATTATAGTGATATCAGCGCCTGTCTTTTTGATTTGCTCAAAAATTTGTTTGTGCAATATGATGATTTTAGCATTATGGTCACCGGGAGCGGTGGTATCAGTGTCTCAGAGTGGCTCTCCATCCCTTTTGTGCAAGAGGTCATTGCGGGTATCAAGGCGATAGAGACCTTTTTGCCTTCGTGTGATGTTGCCATTGAGTTGGGCGGCGAAGATGCAAAAATCACTTATCTCAAAAACGAAGTGGAGCAAAGAATGAACGGGACTTGTGCGGGCGGCACGGGTGCTTTTATTGACCAAATGGCGGCTTTGCTTGATACGGACCCGCAAGGGCTCAACACCCTAGCCACTGCGTGCAAGACACTCCACCCCATTGCGAGCCGTTGTGGTGTGTTTGCAAAAAGTGATATTCAGCCACTCATCAACGATGGCGTGTCCAAAGCCGATATTGCGGGCTCCATTTTCCAAGCCGTTGTGACCCAAACCATCAGCGGACTTGCTTGTGGCAAACCCATCAAGGGCAACATTGCTTTTTTGGGAGGCCCGCTACACTTTTTGCCACAACTACGCAAGCAGTTTATGGACACGCTCCACCCCGCTCAAAGTCTTGTCCCTGACAACTCACAAGTGTTCAATGCCATTGGGAGTGCCTTGTCGGCTACTCCTGACAATCTGTACAAGGCTTCTGATTTGCTTGCCAAACTTGACAATCTCAAAAGTCAAAAACAAAGTGAGGTGGACAGACTCCCCCCACTCTTTGCAAACCAAGAAGATTTGCACGCCTTTGTAGAAAGACACGAATCCGCCAAAGCAAAAAGAGCGGATTTGGACACACACCAGGGCGTGTGTTATTTGGGCATTGATGCAGGCTCTACCACCACCAAACTTGTATTGGTCAATGCAGAAAATGCCATTTTGTACAGTTGGTATGGCTCCAATGGCGGTGACCCACTGGCTGTCATCAAAAAAGTCATTGTCTCCATCTATGAGAAACTCCACGAAGGTGCTTTTATTGGGCGTGCGTGCGTGACCGGCTATGGCGAAAATCTCTTGCGTTCCGCCTTTTTGATAGACGACGGCGAAATTGAGACCATGGCACACCAAACAGCGTCCAATGTGTTTATGCCGGGGGCATCCTTTGTGCTTGACATTGGCGGACAAGATATGAAATGCATCCGTTTTGCGGATGGACAAATCAAGGATATTTTGCTCAATGAGGCTTGTTCTAGCGGTTGCGGCTCTTTTATTGAAACCTTTGCCACCGCCCTTGGTATGCCCGTTGCCGAGTTTGCACAAGCCGGCTTGTTGGCTTCCTCCCCCGTTGATTTGGGCAGTCGTTGCACCGTGTTTATGAATAGCCGTGTCAAACAAGCCCAAAAAGAAGGCGCTTCTGTTGCCGATATCTCAGCGGGGCTTGCGTACAGCGTCGTCAAAAACGCTTTGTTCAAGGTCATCAAACTCCGTGACAACAAAGAGATTGGTACCAAAATCATTGTGCAAGGCGGGACCTTCCTCAACAATGCCGTACTCAGAGCCTTTGAACTTGCCGCTGGATGCAATGCGGTGCGACCCGATATTGCCGGGCTGATGGGTGCGTTTGGCTGTGCTATTTTGGCAAAGCAAAATCATAGCGACAAAACACAAAAAAGTACAATGCTTTCCAAAGAAGAACTAGATGACTTTACCGTAGACAAAAAGAGTGCAAACTGTGGCAAATGTTCCAACCACTGCTTGCTGACCATCAATGATTTTGGCGACGGCAAAAAATATATCACCAACAACCGCTGCGAAAAAGGTGCCGAGATGGGTGGCAAGAAAAAAACAAACGACTTGCCCAATATGTTTGACTACAAATACAAGAGACTGTTTGACCACTATACACCTAGACAACTTGACAATGCCCCTCGTGGGCGTATTGGTTTGCCTAGGGTGCTCAATATGTACGAGAACTACCCCTTTTGGTTCACCTTTTTTGACACGCTTGGCTATCGTGTAGAACTCTCCCCTGACTCCAACCGTGCCATCTACAATTTGGGGATTGATACAATGCCTAGTGAGAGCGTGTGTTATCCTGCCAAAATCGCACACGGCCATATGATGAGTCTTATCAAAAGTGGCGTACCTTTGATTTTTTATCCTTGTATTCCTTATGAACTACAAGAGGACAAAACAGCGGACAATCACTACAACTGCCCGGTTGTGAGCAGTTATGCCGAACTCATCAAAAACAATATGTCCGATGAATTTGGCACGAGCAAGTTTATGTGCCCCTTCTTGCCCTACAACCACACCGAAAGACTGATAGAAAGACTTTGTGAAGAGTTTGATGGGATTTCCAAAGAGGAGATTGCAAAAGCCGTCCACAAAGCACGGCAAGAAGACGAAAAGTTCAAACAAGACATCATTGCCGAGGGCGAAAAAGTGATTGCAAACTTGCAACCAACGCAAGAGGCCATCATCTTGGCAGGACGCCCCTACCACCTTGACCCAGAGATAAACCACGGAATCCCAGAACTCCTAAACGGCTTTGGATTTGTGGTACTCACAGAGGACTGCGTGGCTCGACAAGCCAAAGCAAGCAAACTGAGAGTGTATGACCAATGGATGTATCACAGCCGCCTATACAAAGCCGCTAACTATGTGGGCAATCACCCCAATATTGAATTGGTACAACTCAACTCTTTTGGTTGCGGACTGGACGCTGTCACCACAGACCAAGTACACGAAATTTTGGACGGACTCGGCAAACTGTACACGACGCTCAAAATTGATGAAGTCTCCAACTTGGGTGCCGCAAAAATTCGCATTCGCTCTTTGATGGCGGTCATTGCGGAACGCAAAAAACAAGAAAAGAAAGCAAAAAAACAAAAACTGCACAGAGAGAGAGTTTTATTTACCAAAGAAATGAAACAAAACTACAAAATCATATCTCCTCAAATGTCCCCCATCCACTTTGACTTGTTGGAGCCGTTGTTTAGAGGCTTTGGCTATGACTTGGATATCTTGCCCGAAAGCGAGGGCACGCTCAACTGCGGACTCAAATATGTCAACAATGATGCGTGCTACCCCACCATTTTGACGGTGGGGAGCCTTATGGATGCTTTGCAAAATGGCAAATATGACCCGCACAAAACGGCGGTACTGATGACACAAACGGGCGGAGGATGCCGTGCCACCAACTATATCCCAATGCTCCGC
>WQZE01000003.1 GCA_009780875.1 Bacillota bacterium
GGATGTGTTTACCAGTGGAGATGTCGTTGGGTTGGCAGATGACAAAGGTACCATTAGTCGCAAACTTGCAGGTAGACGCAATCAACGCAAAGCCTCTTTTGAGGTGGCGTACAAGCCAGGGAATTTGCAGGCGGTTGCGTATTATAAAGGGAGTGAGCACGCCAAAGCGACGCTCAGTAGCATTGGGACAGCCAAAGCCACCAAGATGGTGCCCGACAAAAAGTTGTTGTCTCTGTCCAAAGAAAGAGATATGGTGATGGTAGATATCACCATTTTGGATAGCAATGGGCAGGTGGTCACTTTTGCAAATCGTGAGATATTGTTGTCTGTGAGTGAGGAGTTGCAAGTTTTTGCGATTGGAAACAGTGCGGTCAAAAAGACGGAAACCATCCAAATGAGACAAGATGAAGTGGCGGTGCAAGTAGTGGATGGCAGAGCAAGAATTGCGGTCATACCGCTCAAAGAGGGCAAAGGCTTTGTGGGTGCGTTTTGTGAAGGGCTCAAAAAGAGCAAGTTGCAAATCAATGTGAAAGCATAATTTTGAAAAAGACAGAGGTAGTTGTGAAAAAGTTTGAAACGATTCTAAAAGGCAAATGGATGGTCAAGGTGATTGCTTTCGCCTTGATACTCGTGCTTTCTGGGTCCATTGTTGCGTGCAACAAGACAGTGGGGCTCAAAACTTTTGAGATGCCTGGTGCACAACAAGACACCAGTTATATGGTGTATGGCAATGGGACAAGCACCGTCCAATATGGCAACTATGTGTATTATATCAATGGATACAGGGGCTATGATGATGAGGACGGCAAGCAAAATGATGATGTCAAAAAGGGTGGATTGTATAGAGCGGAATTGTGGGGCAACAAGTCGGCAAGTCGCTTGGTGAGTGATTTTACTACGCCGAGTGGGCAACGCATTCAAAAGGGTTATACTTTTGATGTACAAACACGGATGGATGCCGAGTACGGCAGTCAAGCCAAGGTAGATGCACACAATGCAACGGCAAGTGACAAAGATAAGTGGTATGATGCGGATTATGAGTTTAGGGCAAGCCGTCAGATAGAAAGATTGATTGACAACGATGATAGCAACGAAGATGGTAGCAAGACGGATATCATTGATGGAGAGAAGTATCAGACCGTAGTGGATACCAACCGATTGTCCAACAAAACGGTGGGTACCAGTGGCTACAAGACGGGTGGTTTGTGGGTTTTTGATGACTATATCTACTATGCAACACCTTCCAATGCCAGAGACAAGAGCGGTAAAGTCGTATACGAAAAAACGGAATATTATAGAGTGAGATTGGATGGCAAAAAGGTTGACTTTTTGTACAGAACGGATGCGGATAGCAAGGACACGCCTTATGGTTTTTACAAGCAAGATGGCAAAGTGTACTTGGTGTGCCAAGATGGCACCAATATTGTATCCGTGGCTACCACGAGCAAAAAAATAGACAAACCCCTCAAAATTGCTGAGAATGTGACAAGTGTAGTGCTTGGCAATGACAAAGAGTACTATGATGGGTACAATGTTATTGATGGCAATCGCAAGTACACCGCCAATGATTATGTGTTTTTTACTCGGAATGCGACCAAGGATGACACGGTCACAACGGGCAACTTGTTGGAGATGGTCAAGCCAAGCGGAGAGAGTCGTGTTGAGTTGTATGCAACGGGTGGCAACACAGAGATTGCAAGCGTGCAAGATGGTTTGTTGTTTTATAAAGATAGCAAAGATGGTCAACAGCAAATCAACTACACCAATTTGACCAATGATATCAAGAACCCATTGCAAGAGTTGTTGGTACAAGGCACGCTTGTGACTTATGGAAGTTCGGAGTTTGATAATTTTTATTCCTTCCGTACGGCTATGCAATCAAATGGTGCCTTTTGTGTGGCGACCAATGCAAGTGGCTTGACACTTTTTAATGGTGAATCCAGTAGGCAGATATATAGGGGTACGGCAACCGTACTTTTTGTAGAGGGTCAATTTGTCTACTTTTTGGATGTGGATGGTTTTGTAAGCCGTGCAAGGATTGACAAAGATGCGGACAATCAAATGGTTGAAAAACTGAGTGAGCAAGCCGTCAACAAAGACTCCTTGATTCCAACCAAAATGGGAGAGTATATTGTATATATTGGCAAGGTGAACGACCGAGCAAACAACTATTCAATGTTCAAAAGAATCCCACCCATCGGTGGAGAGACGCAAGAGTTGTTTGTGGGCGAGGTGATTGATAGCGAACTTGGTTTGCACGATGCAACCACGACTCCACCAGGAGAAGGCGGCAATTGAGCGTTGGCTGACCGGACAAGTAAAGGCTTGGGTGGGCAGGTTGGCGGTATCAAGGCAATGCAGTCACACTAGATACAATTGCTTGACAAGGGTCAAGTCAAATAGATTTCGGCACTTTTGGCAGGGTCAGTCAATTGGACGACGAGGCAAGGCAAGTGCGTTTGGTGGAATGCAAGTAACAATGCAGGTGGTCCATCCTATTCAATCGCTTGACAAGGGTCAGGTCAAACAAATGACATTTTGGCAGTTGGCAATGAGTTGTCTCTGGTCGCCACAGTGCGGAGTGTAGGCAAATCAAGAGTGCGTGAGCCCCTTGGAGCAAGGCGCATTGCCTGACACTGTTGGGGTGCTTGTGCGAGAGTGTGTTTCTGATGGCGTGTGCTAAACATTGCAAGCAAGACACATTGTATACGCAAGGTGAGTATGACAACGCCCACGGCCAAAGCAAGAGACCAGTGCGGTGGACTGTGGGTAGGGCAGTTGGTGGAGTCGGCTCTCGTTTGTAGTATGACATCTCACGGTTCATCCAAAGAGCGACACGCCAACTGGGTATGTGCGGCTGTGGAGCCAAGTAAACTTTGTGCCCCATCATTGTGTAACAATTTAACAAAATAAAAAGAAAGGCAAAAGAATTGATTTTTGTATTTTTTTTGCGACCGTCATTTATTTGACGGTTTTTTGATGGTCAATAAACTATCACCAATTGATAAATTTAATCAAGGACATATTGATAAATTTAATCAAGGACATATTTGCGTTTTGAATATTTAAAACAAATTGAATATTCAACTCATTCAAGTGGCGTTTGCGAAAATTTTGTCACCAATGCGAAATTTTGAAAGGAAAATGGCGAATTTGTGCACAAAACTGTATAAAAACGCCCAATGGTGTCAATATTTGTGGGGTAGCGTGTAGGGGGCGAGTTTGTTGATATGCAGAGGTGCTAAAAATACTGTGGGTAAGTTCTTGGGTAGGTAGCAAGGTGTGATATGGCGTGGTATGGCAATGTGTGGGCGATGGTGACAAAGATGAACAACGACGAGTGATGGTCAGCAAAGTCAAAATGCAAGGCGTTGTGATGTGCTTGCGTGACAAAAGGGTGGTAGATATTTGGTGGTAGCATAGAAGGTAAAAATGAGGTGACAAGATTGATAACGACATAGGCAAGTGAGACAGGGCAAGGCAAGGGTATTGGTGAGGCGTTGGGGAGTGTGAGTAATGGTGGTGGAGAAATCTTTGGTTTGCGTGTTTTGTTTTTGATAAATTTGTGTGATAAGATGATTGGGTATCGTGTATCGGAAGGTGTGTGTAGATGTTGGATGTGTGTTAAAGTTTGAACAAAGGGAGTGACAAGGTGGACAAAGATGGATGCAAAAGAGGCGTGGGGCAGACTTTTGGTGTGAGGGTGCACAGATGTGAGGAGTGGATTGGTATGTGGGTGCCGTGGTATGGTTGATTGGTTTGGTGATAGTGGTTTGCGTGTCAGTGAGGCGAGGGGGGAGGGCAAGTGAGCGGATGGTTGTGTGTGGATAAGGTAAAGGTTGTGTAGATATTTGGCGTGTGGACAAATGGGAGTGACAAGGTGGACAAAGATGGATGCAAAAGAGATATAGGACGGACTTTTGGTGAGAGAGTGCAAAGGTATGGGAGAGGGTTTTGGTATGCGGGGGCTGTGGTGTGTGTGTTTTGCTTTGTGATGGTTTTGGTGATAGAGAGTGTGCGTGGTGGTGATGCGAGCAGGGTGAGACAGGAGATTGGGCGTGTTGCGGGTGAGCGGATGGTTGTGCATACGGTGGATGTGGGGCAAGGGGATGCTACGGTCATTGTATTGCCGACCGACCAAGTTGTGTTGATAGATGCGGGACCCTTGTCTGGGACGGACAAGTTGTTGGCGTATCTTGATGCCAATGTCTATGTGGCAGGCAAAAAGATAGACAAAATTGACTATGCGATTCTTAGCCATCCTGACTTGGACCACTGCGGTGGGTTTGTGGGGGTATTGCAAAGGTATGTGGTCAAAAATTTTTTTAGACCCAATATTGTGTCCAAGTATCCCGGTTGGGTAGACCCCTTGGAGACGCAAAACGCCCAAGGGGCTGGCACGGATGCAAGCAGCACAGATACGCTGGTGTATAGAGAGGTGCTCAAAGCGGTTTATGAGCGGAGTGAGCAAGTCTTTGTGAATGCCGGGATGAAGGATGGTTTGCCTACGCAAATTGTGGGTGTGAGTGAGGATTATCGCAATCAGTGGAGTATGGAGTTGTTTTGGTTTGGCACAAAAACATTGGTGGGCACGGTGGACAATGATTATTGTCCCATTGTGGTGCTTGCGTGCAGGCAACGCAAGTTTGTTTTGATGGGTGATGTGGATGGCGTGGTGGAGAGACTATTTTTGGAGTATGCCCGCAAAGCCGGTGTGATGGGTTTGGATGCGGATTGGGTAATGATGGCTCACCACGGGAGTGCGAGCAATGGCTCCAATTCGCAAGAGTTTTTGGATTTTGTTTTTGGTGAAGGCGTAGGGCGTGTGGGTAGTGCGTATGATTGTAGGTTTGTGAATCGTGATCAAAGAAAAACATTTGACATAGCCAATAAACCAAGATGCAATGGTTTGACCATAGGGCGTTGTGGTCACAGGTGTGAGGGCGGTGTGTGTATGCAACAAGTGGGAGTGATGAGAGGGGGTGAAGAGATGTCAAAAATTGAACAAGGGCGTGGGATTTGGAAGGTCTCCCAAGGGGTTGCAAGTGAGAGGGGGCTCAAAGAGTGTGGGGATGTTTCCAAGACGAGTGCCTCCAATGAGCGGGCAGTGGTAGGTTGTGTGGAGCGTGTCTTGCATCGCTCAAAGCAAGGAGAGCAAAAAATGGCGGTAGTATCTGTGGGCAAGAATGGTTATGGGTTGCCCAATACAAAGGTTTTTGATAGATTGGTACAAATTGGTATCCAAGAGGCGTCCGTGTACCGTACGGACAAATTGGGCAATGTGTTGGTGGGAGTGCAAGAGAGCGGAGAGATGGTGGTTGCTCACGGTGGGATGGCAAAGGTGCACGAGTTTGACCCTTTGGTGCGTGTATTGCAATACACAGTGCTTGTTGGATTGATGGCAATGCTGTGTGTAGATGTGAGTGCTATCAAGCCAAGGAAAATGCCAGGGTGAGAAAAGTTGGTGAAAAAAATTCACCAACCATACAAAAAAAAGTATGAAACAGTAAACAGTAAACAGTAAACAGTAAACAGTAAACAGTAAACAGTAAACAAAATACGATACAAAAGAAAAAAGTTTGTTATGCAAGCATAACTTTGAAAAATCGTTCCAAAAAAATATATTTTGAATTTTTTGAACGATTGTGACAAAAACAAAGAAGTCTTTGCATATAATAAATATAATACAACACTCAGGAGTGGGTGTGGAACCGAACATATGGACGGTATGATTGGTTGATTTGTGCGTGTTGTGCAAATCGTAGTGAGGTTTTTTATGAAATACGATTCAAATAGTCTAAACAGAATGAGTATATTGGCTTTGCGAGAGATGGGAAAAACTCGTGGAGTCAAAGGTGTGACCACCAAAAGCAAGAGGGATTTGGTGCGTGCGTTGGCGGAGGACAACACGGAGATGGTGTCTTTGCAAGTGATGCAAGATGAAATGATAATGCAATCCATCAGTACGGATGTTGCCAAAGAGAATATGCTCAAAGGTGAGTACGGTGGGTATGTAATGCTCAATGAGAACAAGTTGCTTTGGACAATGTATGATGCAAATTCCAAGCCAATGGATATCATCTTGCCCTCTACGCTTGCAAAAAGTGTGGGCGTGATGTATGGGGATTTTGTGGTGGTGCGTGCAGCACTCTATGAGCGTATCAAGTTTGCGACGGAGATATTGTCCATCAACAACAAAAACGCTTTGGATGTCACAGTGCGTCCCACAAGACAACTTTGCTTGGTGCCTAGCGTGTCAAGTAGAGTGGTGGAGATGTGCAAGCAAAGCGATGCAGGGTTTGATACCGCAAGCACCGAGAGGTCCAATATGGAGAGCCTTGATGCAAAAGAGCCACAAAATGCTTTTGTGTGTCCCTTGGCTACCAACGATGAGATTGCACTTGGCAATGTGATTGGTGGGCTCAGTATCACAAGTCCGTTGCACGGCTCTATGGAACTTGCATACGGCAAGGCATTGACCGCTTTGTATACGCTCAACCGCATCAGTCAAGGGGGTGTCAAAGTTACCGCCTATGTGGACCTTGACCGTACCAAAATGGCACTCTCCAAACAACTAGACGACAAAGATGTCACGATGGCTCTTGTACGCCTGCTCAGTTGTGCGTGCGAATACCAAAATGGCGGAGCCTTGCGTGTGATGGGTCTGACCACCTCGCAATCCATTTTTGACAGCCTCAAAAGTTTTGCCCTCACACACGAAGTGAGCATCTAGGCAAAACCCCAAATAAGCCACCAAAGAAAAAGCATATAGAAAAACAAAAGAGAAAAGCACGGCAATGCGAAAGTTTGCCGTGCTTTTGATGTGCTTGAAAATTTTTTTGCAGAGTTTGTTTTGATTGCGTGAAAAAAATCATTGCAACGATAATGCACTCCATTTGCAAAAAATTCAAAGGTTTGGTTGGGCGGTGTTTATACAATTTTTGTGTGAAGCAAGTAGAATATTGGTAAACTGTAAAGCGAAAATAAACATATAAAATGATTCAAAAAATTTCAACAAGCAACAAAAAACACTTGAATCCCAAGTGTCACCTATAATGGGGTGAATGGGGTGCAGTAGTGAGAGCAAATAAAATATTTAGAATAAGCAGAAATAACAAAAAACACTTGACAATCATATATAAAAGGAGTATAATTGTATTATAGAAAACAAGTTACTTGATTACTTGTGTATACGGTGTCTAATGGGTCTGGGAGTATACATAGGTGGAGATTGTGATTGCGGTGCAACTCTATTTGAGAGATTGTGTACGCCTTGTGGTGATAGGTGCTTGGGTGATGGAGTGTCTTGTAAATTTGTGACTTCAAAAAAATAATTTTAGGAGAACAAATTGTATGAAAAGTGTAAAGAGTACACAAGGTGTAGAAAGTGCAAAAGGCACAAGCAAGCAATGGCTTGCAAGGATGATCAAAAAGCGGTGGGTGGCAGTGGTGGCACTATCGCTTTGTTTTTTGTATGAGTTTTGGGTTGCAGGCAATGTTTAGGAACAAGATTGACCCGCAAAATGTGGCGTTGGAGCAACGGGCGAGTGCGTATCAGGTGGTAAAAGAAGAAGTACAGAACTTTATGATGCAAGGGCAAAAGCAACTTGCTTCTATGGAAAATGTTTTGAAGAGAGAAAAAGACGCATTGGGGAGTGTGATAGAGGTTTATTTGCCTGGTTTGATTGATTTGCTTGATGCTAATATGGATGGGGCAAGTATATTACAGTATTGCAATAGTTTTTTTACAGAGCAAAGAATTTCTGTGTTTAGGGAAGTCAATGAAAAATTGGTACAAAATGAGTCGTTGAGCAAGCAACAAACAAGCACGAGAGGGTCAAAAAAAATTGGTTCATATAGTGCCAAGGATTTGCGTGGTATAGACTGGTTGAGAGGAGAGGCGGCGTATTGGGATGCACTCAATTTTTGCTTTGCTGCCCTGGCAATCCTATTGACAATCTCCGCTATTTTAGCACCTTGATACCCTGTGGTAGGAGGCTTTGCGGCGGGCGTTTTTATTGGATTGGCTGGATTGTTTACGCCTGCATTGTCGTTTACTTGGGAGATTGGGTTGAGTGCGTCCAAAGCAATGAGTGATGCGTCCTATATGGTGGATAGAGGAAGAGGTTATACGATCTACAAGGAGACCGGGTTTTTGGGAATCACCACAGGCTACTCGGTGTATGAGGGTTGAATATGAGTGATTTCATTATTTTGATTGGGCAGGGATTGCTTGTTTTGTGGGGAGTCTTTGCGGTTTATTTGGTTTATTTTTTGATACGGTGTCAAAGAAACGCTGTTTTGAAAGAATGCTATAAAAAGAGTCTAAAAAAGAATAGGAAATGGACGGTGGGTGCACTGGTAGTATTGTTGCTAGGCTTGTTGTGTTTTGTGGTGATCAATTTTAAAGAAGGGATTGGAAAAGTCAAAGAAAATGCAGATATGGGTTGGTTGGTGGTCTCGCTTCAAGTGGGCGCTGTTGCGGTGATGGTCGTGTTTGTGAAAGTGATTTGTCAATCTTTTGGGTTGTATAGACTCTGCAAAAATAGTGAACAGGAAAAGCAATGAGTGATGTAAGCGATAGGGTGGATAGGGCCAAGGAATGCACCGTATGCAAAGAAACGAGACTTTTTGGGATTGCTATGAGGTATTCGGTCTGTGGGGCATAATGAGTTGTTTGGGATTTTGGTGAACGCCACGGTGATTGTGTTGGCATTGGTTTTGTTGGTAGTTTTGATTTTTTGCGTTGCAATGATTGCGAGCAAAGAGTTGAGAGTACATTTTGTGAGTGAGTGCAAGCGACACAAAAGATTGCGGAAAGTATTCTTGTGCGGGCTTTGTGTGATGGTGGGTGGATTGGTGGTGCTGATGGTTGTGGGGTTTGTAGCAAAAGCGTGGGACTTGTCCGGGATTCTTGTCAATGTATTTTTGATGGGTGTGCTTGCGTGGATGGTTGCAGTGAGTGTTGTGCTGGTGATATTTTTGTCAAGAAAAAAACAAGAATCATAGGGGCGTGGGAGAAGGTTACGGATGTGTTGCGTCTTTGAGGTGTAGAGATGGATTTTTTGATTGAGATACTCAAAATAGGGATGTATGTCTGTATTGGGGCACTTGTAGCAGTGTTTGTGTGCGTGCAGATATATGTGAGTAGGTGCCCCAAGTTTAGACCCCATTGTCTCGGTGTGTTCAAAAGGCATAAGATATTGTTTGTATGTTTGTTGTCCTCTGCTGTTGTGTTGATGGGATATACATATGTTGTTTTTGTGGCGTTGTCGTGGAGTGAGAAAATCTACCATCTTCATCAAGTGATTCTTTGGAGTTATGTGATTCTTGTCGCCTCTTGTTTGGTATATGTGCTCCTTGCAACAATCTTGTCTTGGCGGAAAAATAGTAAGACAGAACAAGCCGGTGAGCAGTAGAGGGTGTATAGAAAGATTGTGGTATATTTGAGGACTACATTGGGTGTTGCGGAGGAAGAATAGGGACTGAAAAATTGTATATAAGGAAATTTGGGAAACAACATATAGAAAAACAAAAGCCAAAAGCACGGCAATGCGAAAGTTTGCCGTGCTTTTGACTTGATTTGAAACATCGAAAAGGTTACAAAACTTTCCAATTTATGATTGTGAATTGGAAAGTTTTTGATGTTTTTCAAGTTGATTTTCAGCATACAGAATTTATTTTTTGTGAAATACGCACAAAAAGGACAAGGATTGACAAAATCTCTGAAAAATTTTAAGAAAACACTTTTTATTATTTTTGACGGGTTGGCTACACTTATGGTATAATAAAGAAGGTTGATTTGAAGAAATATGTATATTATATTTATTTTTTGTCAACCATCATTGTACAAGAATGTCCCTGGATGATTGGGGCGTCAGTTAGAAGGAGTAAAATATATGTTTAAATATTCGTTGAAGAGCAATGAGATGAAATTGGTGGGCAAAATTGTGAATGGCGGAGGTCCTCCTCCTAAATGTAGAAGATAACTGGCAGTGGCGTGTGGTATGTCAAGGCAAGTCGTATATAAAAATCTTTCTTGGGTATGTTTTCTGTGATTCACAATGGATAATTAGAAGTTCATACAGCAAAAGAGAGAATAATTACAACAGAATGGAGAATGTGCAAATGATCAATTTATTTAGCGTCACTAGTGAAGTGTGGATGGATATTGTGAAGAATTTGGGGATACCTTTTGCAGGGCTTTTGATTGCTGGTGCTGTCTATGTGGGAAGTCAAGCAAGTGCATTTTTGGAAATCTCAAAATTTTTGGCTCAATTAAAGAAAGAGACAGAAGAAAAATGGGACCAGTTCATAGAAGTATATAATGAGTATTTGTTGGAGTGCGATCGTAGATGCGTGATGCAATCGCTACCACCCAGTAGTGATGAACGCACCACAATGGCATCTGGAACGGTGGTGACCCAAGTGCGTATAGCCATTGAGGTGGCGAGGCAGTTGGGGCTTGGTGAAAGGGCGGCACACCGTGAGGGGTTGATTGATAATATTGCTCTTGGTAGGGCACGGTCTAAATTTGATAATTGGGTTACTGCTTGTAAAGCATCCTTTCAATATTTGAATGAAATTTGTTACAGTTATTTTTATTTCAGCATTCCGTTTGGTCGCAGTTGGTTGACTTTGGGAACTGGGTATTTGTTGTTTTCTCCATTTGTTCTTTTCAGGATGCCTTTTAAAATTATGTATAGAAAAAAGTTTGAACACAATTATGGTCGTGCAATTGTAGAAACTTTTGACTATGCGTTTGAGGTGGATAAAAAGACTAAGGTGTGGGAGGCTAAAAAGGAAACAAATAGATACAGGCAAGAGTTTGTTTTTTATATGCTGGAAGAACTTTATAGAGAGAGGGATGGATTTGTATATGGAAATCTTTTAAAATTTTATCAGAGGATGGCAAAAAGAGATAAGAGTAATGAAATTAAGTATAAGAAGTGAAAATAGATGAATTTTGAACCTATGGTAGCCGATTGTTCGTAATATAAAGAATGCAAAGACAGTCTTAATAACTCAAAAAGTGCACAAAAAGAACTACCGCATTAGGGTAGTTCTTTTTGTATGCAAGCAAGTCCAATCTAATAAAAACACCCCGTGCCATTATGGCAAGGGGTGTTTTGCTATTTTAACAAATCAAAGTGATTATTTCTTTTTGGGTTCTTTGGCTGGTTTTTCGGGCTTGGGGGCTTTTTCGGCTTTGGCGGGTTTTTCTTCTTTGGGTTTGGTTTCTTTGACTTCTTTTGGTTTTTCTACTTTTTTGTCAAGTTTCTTTTTGTCGTCTTTGCCTTTGGTTTTGGCAGCCTCTGCTTTGGCTACGGCTTTCTCGGCTTGTTTTTTTGCTTGTTCTGCTTTTTGTTTTTCACGCACAGCGGCTGCGGCTCTTGCTTTTTCGGCTGCGATTTGTTCGTTGGTCTTTTTGATGGTGATGACCAATTTGCCGCTCTTGATGTCGCTGATTCTTTTTGCGATGGCTGACTTTTTGTTTGCGGCTGCATTGGGGTGAATCGCACCTTTGCTTGCGGTTTTGTCAATGATGCTAAAAACATCTGGCAACAACTTGTCTGCAAGGGGGAGGTTGTTGGTGTCAATGGCGTTGTTGATTTTTTTGATTTCGGTCTTCATTGCAGACAACAACATACGGTTTTGCAAGTTCTTTTTTTGGATGACCAAAACTCTTTTTTTGGCACTCTTGATGTTTGGCACGGCGGTTTACTCCTATCTGTAAAATAAATTCTATACAATATGAAAATTTTGATATTACAAACCATTATAACACAAAACAAACAAAAAGTAAAGCAATTGCACAACAGTTTGTAGAAAATTTTATTTTCCAAAAATTGTTAAAGGGGTGCGGGGTCAACAATCACATAGAGTAGATTGCAATACAGATAATGCCAAAGGTGCATAGGGTGTGACGGATTTCAAACGAAATTGGCGGGAGTCAACTCTGTATTGAGTGCACCCAATCATTTGATTTGATGAGTGGGTGGGGAGAGATGGGCTGGTTTGAGGCGAGTGTGACAGGAATGACTGCCGCACTGACGGCGTTGACCTCTACCACAGGTATGCTGCAAATTACCATAACACCAGCGAAGGCATCTGCTATTATTGCGGGGATAGGTGCGTTTATTGGGATAATGAAAGCCGCAATGCCTGGAATGTCCAGCGAGGCAAAAAAGGCACAACAAGAAGCGGGCAAAGGTACAAGCCCATCCACGGGCATTGGAGCCTACGCATCGGCAAGCGATGGAAACAATGCCATCAACCAATACCAAAGTCCTATGCAACAACGGAGTGGTGGTAGTATGGATTTGAATATCAATATGAGCCGTGCGGATGTGTACAATCAGCAAGGCGGCAAAGATATTGCAAGCGAACTTTCTGTGGAGTCGGTAGAGAGATTGGGTACAGGCGATGGCGCACAAATCATTGGGGGTAGAGGGGGCTAGATGTTTTGGGGGTTTTGCAAAGCGTGGGGCGGGTGAGAGCGTTTTGTGTGCTTGGGGTGTTTTGGATGCAAAAAGGGGAGTACCATCAAGGCACCAAATGTATTGAATCCAAAGTGAAACAAGGCAATCAAAAAGGGTGGGTTGGCTTGGTTGATGGGGTCTTGCAACAAGGGGAGTAGGGCAAACAAGAGGGCACCTACTATGAGTGTGCTAAAAACATTGAAGGCGACTTGAAAATAGGCGAGTTGTTTGGCGATGCGTGGTTGTCCTATGCTTGCCAAAAGTGTGGTGGCACAAGTACCCGCATCGGCGCCCAACACAACAAACAAGGCAAGGTGGGTGGGCAGGATGCCGCTGGTCGCCAAAGAGATGGCAAGGGTGGCGGTCAGTGTGCTGCTTTGCACAAGGGCGGTGAAGAGTAGAGAAAATAAAAGGAGCAAAGGGGCAAATTGAAAATTGGCAAAAAGGAGCGTGAGCAGGTGTGCAAATTGTGGGGTGGCAAACGCACTGGATGACAAAGACAAGCCCACAAAAATGAGCCCAGAGGCCGTGCACAAGGGGCTGAGTGCTTGGGCTTTGGGGTGCTTGCAAAAGCCCAAAACAAGCCCCAAGAGTACCAAAAGACCAAGATATTTGGATAAATCAAAACTGGAAAGGGCGGCAAAGAGCCCTGTGAAAGTGGTGCCAATGTTGGCACCCAGAATCAAACTTTGGGCAAAGGCAAGAGAGATGGCACCGCTGCTGCAAAGGGACAAGGCAAAAATACAGACCGTGCCACTGCTATGCAAGAGACCGGCACCACCGCAACCAAGAGCAAGTCCTTGCATTGGATGGGTCTTTTTTTTGAGTTTTTGGGAGAGATATTGATTGGCAAAGGGCGTCAAACTTGTGCTGAGTAAACGAACTCCATACAAAAAGGTGGAAAGTCCGCAAAGAAGGGTTGCAAACGAAAAGAACATATACATATATATGATAGAGGTGAGCGGGATAGTCTTTTTGTTTTGCACGCAAAGGGGCGTGGGTTGTTTTTTGTAAACAAGGGCAAAAAAACGGAATGGTTGGTTTGACAAGTTGAAAACGAGAAAGAGTGCGATCATTTTTGCTTGTGCTTTTTTTCATAGAGTGGAGTAGATGTTTTGCTTTGCACAAAGCACCTCTTTTGGCTGGGGGCGAGGCTGTTTTTGTGTATTTTGAACAATGCAAATATTTTGAAAAAATTGTAGAAAATCGTTGACACGGTCACAAAAGTGTGCTATAATGGAATATATTGATTATATTGTAGTGTTTGCTTGTGGACAGGGGCTTGTTGGCGAGTGTCCAATAAACAAGTCAAATGCTCAACCCTATGGTTTGTTGTTTGTGTAGATTGAGCACTCACAAAGACCTGTACAAAAGATGACCTTGCGTGTGTTGCAAATTGAATTTGAAAATCAAATCAATGTGGAGGATGCAATGGTTCAAAAAACAAAAAGAGCAAAAATGATTGCAAGTGTGGTACTCATCCTTTTGGGGATTGCTTTGATGGGTCTCCTTGTGGGGTGCGTCAGTGCAGGTGGAGGTGGAGATGGTGGCGGTCAAGAAATGCGATCCTTGCGTGTCAAAGGGGAGTCCTTGTTGCAAGTGGGTCAAAGTGCACAGTATGTCTGTGAGGTGACTCCGCAAGGGTCGTTGGCTGGTGTAGAGTGGAGCGTGGTGGATGAGGAGTTTGGACAAATCAACGCCAATGGTATTTTTGTAGCCAAAAAAGATGGTGTCGCCTATATTGTTGCAAAGGCGGAGGGTGTGTCAAGTGACCCATACAAAGTGGTGATAGATTCACAGTATGATTTTGGAGAGCCTTTTAGGACAGAGACGGCCAGTGCAATCACGGACAATGTACCGCAGATTTTGGGCAAGTATACCGATGGGTACAGTAATTATTATTTGCTCAATGCGGGCTATATCTTGGGTCAATATGTGGGCAATATGGGTTTTGTCAACTATAATGGACAGACACCGGTGACCTCAACGGTCACGACGGTGACCGCAACTACCTATACAGAAACCTTGACAGATACGGTGTCGGATAGTGTGATGATGAATACTAGTGCGGGGTTAAAAGTTGGATGGAAAGCAGGAGTAGAAGCGGAAGCGGGTTTTGGGGGATTCAAACTCAAAGCAAAGGCGGAGTTGAGTGAAGAACTCAGCATCAATACGAGTCTCACTAATACGGTCAACCATACGCTGACCACCAACACGAGTGAGATGACCAGCAAATCAGAAAGTGTTGCTATTGAGTTCACGGTGGGAGAGCACGGTGAGAAGAGAGGGTATTATAGATACGCCTTGTACTCCAACGCCGTGGATGTGATGATGCAAGTGCGTACAAGCAGGGACAATCAGACGCTCTTGGATATAGAGACCTATGCTATTGCATCCACCAAATCAGCGGACTTGATACCGCATTTTGAGTATTCACAGACGCCCTTTTTTGACAATACTCCGCTGGGTTCTACGCTTGATGTGGACTACAATTTTTATCAGCGGTTGGAAATCCCAGATGAATCAATGGACAGTAGCAAGTTTACGACCTATCATCGTATACCGGCATCTAATGAGTGGAGAGAAAACACGAGGCTTGATTTGAGTGGGGTCAACAATTTTCCCACAGGGGTCATCGGCATCCCTACGCTTACCAATCAAATATGGTTGGTGGGTGCAAGGGGCAAGTTGTTTGAGGATTTGCAACTCTTTGTTGAGCCACGAGGAGCCGATAATGCCATCAAAATCATAGTGGAGGACTGGGAGATGCAGGGCACGCCTGGGACTGGCAGTGCGGGTAATGTGACCATCAATGCACAGGGTAGTCCGCTTACCATCCTAGAAAACTTGGGGCACAGTCGTATCTATGGGTTGGACAGGGATGGGGGATTTGCCAATGCTATTTGGGCACAAGACTTGACCATTGCGGGTGGAGATTCGGTATTGGATATCGGCGTTCATACCGACTTTGGGAGTGGTAAACCGCAAAATGGAGGTGCAGATGCCATCAAATCTACTGGGAGAGTATCCGTTGTTTCTAGGAGTGAACTCTTTGCACTCACGATTGTTGGTGGCAAAGGTAAGGATGGGTTGCCTGGGAAGCCTGGTGCGGATGGTGTAGGGGCACCAGGTGGCAATGCAATCAACGCAGACTTCACTGTGCAAATCATTGGTATGGGGGGTAAGATTCATATAGAAGGTGGAAAAGGTGGGAATGCATATCCAACCAATCCGCAACCTGGTATTTATGCACCCACAACGGCAGGCTCTGGTGGCTATGGTATATTGAGTAGACAATTGGTGAGCATTTTGGCAAACGCAACCATTGTGGGAGGTCAAGGCGGACAAGGGATGTCAAGTGCTGATGGTACTGTGAGCAGCAAAGGCGGTAAAGGTGGTGATGGAGTCAAAGGCAAAGAGATTGTATTGGACTATGATATGTTGATTGTTGGCGGAGATGGTGGTGAGTCTATGGATGTTGGTGGTAGCGGTGGCAACGGGGTTGTATATGGGAGCCTATTGAGTATGGGTGGTCAATATAACATTGATTTGCGTGGTGGCAAGGCTGGGTATGGACCCAACAATGGTGCGACCGTTGTGGATGGCGTGGGCAGTATCAAGCAATAATGTATCCAAAAAAGAAACCTAAAAAAACAAAAAACACCGTGCACAAAAGCACACGGTGTTTTTTGAATAGACAAAGGTCTACTTGTCAATGGCGGGGAGCACGCTGGCTGGGTCAATAAACTTGCCATCTTGTTTGAGTTGCAAGTACAATTGATTGCCAAAGTGAGCGTTGGCTTGCATTGAGTTGGAGGTTGTGCCAAGTTTTTGACCGGCTTTGATGGTTTGTCCCACTTGGAGCGTGGTCGCCTCGCTCATATCAAGGGATTTGTAGATGGAGATGTATCCAGCTGTGTGCTCTACCGTGATGGCACGACCATCAAGCACGGTGTCCACAATGCCAATGATTTTGCCGTCGCAGACTGCATTGATGTCGGTACCTGCGTCGGAGGCAAAGGTCATTCCTGTGACCGTTCTCCACGCATTGAGAGAGGGGTTGTACACAAACTCCTCAAAGTTGACCTCTTGGGCAACCGTAAATTCGTCTAGTGGCAACACAAAGACAGGTTTGGTGTTGGTTGGCACATCGGGGTCTCCGCCTGCGGGCGTGTTGTCTCGGTTGAGCACGACACCCAGGGTAACCGTGGTCACAATGGCAAGAATGGCGAAGATGACAACGCCAATATACAAAGCCTTGCGGGTGGCACGCCTTTTGAGAGCGGTCGTACTGCTGGTTGATTGATAAGTTTTCATAAAAAAATTTTTTTACTCCTTGTTGTAGCCTATTGGCACAAAATTTTGATATAGGGAGTTTTGCCAATTAAAAATTTTTTATACAAAATTTGAAAATATTTTTGTAAATTTGCAAATTGGAGGCAAAAATTGCTTGTAATCGTTCATAAATTGGTAAAAACTGGTAAAATATGGTGCAAATATGTACAAAATGTTAAAAAAATATGAAAAATTTTTGAAAACAGGCGAAAAACATTTGACATTGCATATAATAAGTGATATAATAGCACTATGAGTAAGTGGAATAATAATTATTTTGACGGACTTGCATCCATTGTTGGCACGGCCGTTTTGGGGTTGATGGGACTACTCTTGTTGTGGTCTATCATTGTTGTGATTGCAAAACGCAAAAAAGCCTTGGCTATCTTTGCTCTTGTTTTGTCAGTCCTTGTCACCATCTTTTTTGGGGCGTCTACTTTTATTGACAAAGCCCGTGAGTTGGTGAGTAGCAAACTACCGAGTGATTGGACCAAATTGGTGGGCGGCAGATTGTACGAACTATTTGCTGTGATTGGTTTGTGGGCATTTGCTTTGTTGTTTGTATGTGTCATCAAGGCAAGAAAGGGTGATGCACAAGATGCGAGAGCCACTGTGGTGGATGAGAATGGTATGCCCATTTTTGACCAAGGCGGATTTGGGGACGCTGGTATGGGCTATTTGCCTGAGGGGCAAGGTGCCTATCTTGGTGAGGGGCAAGGTGATTTTTATGGTGAGCAACAAGGCTACTATGATGAGTTTGGCAATTGGGTGGACCAAAGTGCAGGCGGTGGTGGCAACTATGTTGGAGAGTATGGCAATGGCGAAAGCGGTTGGGCAAACTCTGGGGCGTTTGACCCACTCAGTGAACCTGAGGGACTCAGCGATGGTATGGGGCTAGAACTCTCTCGTGCACAAGAAGAATTGCGTAGAGTGGAGCAAATCCAAGCAAAACTAGACAAACAAAAGAGAGAGGAGCAAGCGGTTGCTGACATCAAGGCAAAACAAGATGCCATCAATGCACAAATTGAACAAGCACGCATTGAGGCGGAGATTGCACAAGCAGAGGCCGAACTTGTAAAAGCAGAGGCCGAGAGAGTCAAACAAGAGGCACTCATCAAAGACCAAGAAAAATTGACAGCAGAGATTGCAAGATTGGCGGAGGAAAATGCCAAGTTGCAAGAGGATGCTGCCAAAGCGGCAGCAAAACCTGCTCGTGCAACGACCACAAGTACAAGACCAAGTTTGCTAGAAAGAGCGGGTGCTACCAAGACCGCTACTGCCACCAAGCCAAGTGCTGGTGGGGGGCTCAAAGAGCGTATGGAGCAAATGAAGGCAGAGCGTGAGGCAAAAGCAGCAAGTAAGCCTGCGACCACGACAAGAGCAACGGTCACCAAGACCGCTACTGCGGGGGATGCAAAACCAAGTCTCAAAGAGAAGATGGAACAAATGAAAGCGGAGCGTGAGGCAAAGGCTGCGGGTAAACCGGCTACCACAACGACCACGCCACGGACAACCACCCCAAGGACAACGACAGCCACCAAGGCAAGTACGGCGACAGGGGAGGCAAAACCAAGTCTCAAAGAGAAAATGGAACAACTCAAAAAAGAGAGAGAGGCCAAGGGTACTACGGCAAGTGCGGTCACAAAGCCTGCATCCCTAGCAGCCAAAGCGACTACGGCAAGTACGGCAACCAAAGCCAAGACAGTGGGTGCTAGTACAGATGAGACCAAAAAGAAGCCTAGATTTGAAAGAGATGAAAATGGAAAAATGAGAATTGTCAAAGACTAGGATAGCCATACAAAAAAGACAAAAGAACAACGATGCAATTGTAGCATCGTTGTTTTTTTGTACACAAAGATTGTGTTGTGTGAAAACTTGTGTATGCTGTGTAGGGTATTGTGTATAGATTTTATGAAGTTGGGTGGCGGTGCTGATGCGTTTGTGGTGTGTGTGGTAGTGTGATTTTTTGTATTGGGCGATTTGAAATAACTATGCATTTTGTTGTGTTGCTGGGTGTGATGGGTTTTTTGCACAAAGTCGTTGTCGTTGTGTGTGATATTGGGTAGGATGGATTTGAAAAAAAGTTGTACAAAAAAGTTGCAAAGCAAAGTTGACAATTTGTGTGGTATGTGGTATAATAAACATAAGAAAAGTAAAGTTAGGAAAAGAATGTTGAAAAATAAATTGTAATAAAACATTCACCACAATTGAGTGGAGCGAAATTGAGGTGCAATACAAATATGATAAATGTTGCTGGCGCCATACACGAGGTGTGTCGGCAACGGGTGTGCGTTGTCTGTTGTCACGATATGAGGGCAAAGATGGAGGGGAGACAAAATGTTTTGCAAAGAATGTGGCAAGGACCAAGAGGCGGGCAAATTTTGTGGCGGATGTGGAGCAAGTTTTGAGTCGTTTGGTATGGAGGTTCCTGCGTTGAGTGAGGGGTTTGTGGTGGACGAATTTGCCCAAGAGAAGCCCATCAAAGAGACTGTATCGGTGGAGTGGATAGGTGGCAACCCCACACAAGACAAGGTTGCACCCAAGCAAATGAGCAGGTCCGCAAAATGGGCGGTAGGGGTCATTGCGTTTTTGGTGGTCGTGCTTTTGGCGGGTGGTGTTGTCACGCTTTATAGGGATATTTTTAAGAGTGTGGGTGTGTGGAGAGATGTGTATGCGGTGAGCAGTACGGAGACCCGTGTGCGTATCAGTGACAGTATTAATATGGACAATCTTTGGGATTATGAGCCCTATGTATCCAGGCGAGATGTGGCGGACCTTGGCAATCAACAATGGGTGATAGAGGATTTGTTTGGTGTGACGGTGGATGTCAGAGCGTTGACCAAAAAGCAGAGAGATGCTCTCCGTCAAACGGACAAAAAATATGTATGTTTTTATACCATCAGCGTCAATGCGGAGAGTGCGGAAAGCAGGAAATATTATTTTGCAAAGTTGGACTTCTATTCGCAAGTCGCTATCAAGGCTACGGGGTATAGCAAGCAATTGGGAATACAACTGTACTCTGTGAGAGTGAGTTATTGGGACAAGAAAAACAGTGCCAACAACTTTGTACAGGTTGCGAGTACCAATGTTACCGAGTATGTAGAGTTTGCAACGGCTATATAGTATATGGTGTAGTGCAAGGGTGGTGGTTGGGCAAGAGAAAACAAGGTGGGAGTAGCCCTTGTTCGGATAGATGGATGGAGCAAGTTTGGTAAAGAGTAGGGAGACAACACAAAGACAACCCATCATTTTGGGGATAGAGACCAGTTGTGATGAGACAGCGGCCAGCCTTTTTTGCGGGAGCGTGGAGGCGGCAAGTGTGGTGTCTAGTCAAATCCATATACACAAAAAATATGGCGGCGTTGTGCCCGAGGTGGCATCTCGCAATCATACGATGGATTTGCCCATTGTGGTGGGAGAGGTTGTCAAAAAAGCGTGGAGTGGTGACAAGAGACAGATTTTGGAGAGTATATTGTGCAAAAAGCACGAGCACAAGACAGACGCAAAACAAGGCGTGCTTGGGTTTGGGCTTGCAGATATTGACTTTGTGGCTGCCACCTATGGGGCGGGACTCAGCGGGGCGTTGCTTTGCGGACTCAGTTTTGGCAAAGCACTTGCGTATACTTTGGGTGTGCCGTTTGTGCCGGTCAATCATATACAAGCACACATTGACGCAAACTATATAGGCAGTGATTTGAAACCACCTTTTTTGGCGGTCGTGGTGTCGGGTGGGCACACAAGCATTGTGAGTGTGGAGGACTACAATCGGTATGAGGAGATTGTGGGTACGGTGGATGATGCGTGCGGTGAGGCTTTTGACAAACTAGCGAGAGTGCTGGGGCTTGGGTATCCCGGTGGCAAGGTGGTAGAGGAGAGAGCAAGGATGGGGACGCCTTGCATACAGTTGTTCAAAAACGACCCCAAACAAATGAAGCAAATCAGTTTTAGTGGACTCAAAACCGCTGCCATCAATGTGGTGCACAATGCACAGCAAAAAGGTGTGTCGTTGGAGTCGTTGACCAATGATTTGTGTGCTTCGTTTTTGCAAGAGGCGGTGGGGATGGTGGTCAGACCCACGCTTGCCATTGCAAAAAGCAGAGGATGCAAGACCGTTGTGTTGGCAGGGGGCGTGTCCGCAAATCTTGTGTTGAGACAGGTCTTGCGTGAGGAACTACAAAAAATAGGGGCAACGCTCTGGGCACCGCCCATACAATATTGTACAGACAATGCAAGTATGATTTGTATGCGGGCATACAATCGGATTGTACACGGTGCTTATGATGGGGAGCACAAGGCGTGGCTCGGGGTCAATGCAAACAGTGCTTTGCGGATTGGTGAAAATTAGCATTGAAAGATGAGGCGTGATATGGGTATGACCAAAAAAAAGGTGGTCGTGGGGCTGAGCGGTGGTGTGGATAGCAGTGTGGCGGCCGCCCTACTCAAAGAGCTAGGATACGATGTCATTGGGTTGTATATGAACAACTGGGAGGAGGAGAGCGATATCTGCCCGGGAGCCTATGATTGGGAGGATGTCATTGCCGTTTGTGGCGTGCTTGACATACCGCATTATAGCATCAAGTTTGCCAAAGAATATAGAGAGCAGGTTTTTGCCTATTTTTTGAGAGAATTGCGTGCGGGCAATACACCCAATCCAGATGTGCTTTGCAACCGCCAAATCAAGTTTGGCGTGTTTGCCGAGTATGCAAAAAAACTGGGTGCTGATTTGATTGCTACCGGACATTATTGTGGGTTGTCTGATGTCAGCAAGTACCCCGTGCCGTTTTTGCAAGATGGAAACACAGCAGGACAAAAAGCATTTTTGAGAGCCCAAGATGACACCAAGGACCAAAGTTATTTTTTGAATCAAGTGAGCAGTGAGCAGTTTGCCAAGGTGCTGTTCCCGCTGTATGATATCCCCAAAACCAAGGTGCGAGAGATTGCACAAAAATACAAATTTGTCAATAGTGCCAAGAAAGATAGCACAGGGATTTGTTTTATTGGGGAGCGGAATTTTAGGAACTTTTTGCAAGGGTACTTGCCCAATACGCCTGGGGATATGGTGGAGATGGGCACGAACAAGCGAGTGGGGCAGCACATTGGGTTGATGTACTACACCTTGGGGCAGCGGCGAGGTCTTGGGATTGGTGGTTTGGCAGAGGATGCAAAGGGTGGAGAAAACGGCCGATGGTTTGTTGCCAAAAAGAACCTTGACACCAATA
>WQZE01000004.1 GCA_009780875.1 Bacillota bacterium
TTGCGGAGGTTTTTTGAAACTCCATCTGGGTCTGATGAGGGTCGCAACACGATGACAACGCATAGAGTTGTAGAGATAGATAGGATGATTGGATATAAAAAAGTAGTCAAACAATAAGGAGTAGCGTGTACAGTCAACCATTGGACATTGATATCATGCAATCATATGCTCAACCCAAAAAAAGTTGGGTTGGCTATGTGGTGCCGTTTTTGCTTTTGTATGTTGTATTGGCAATGATTGTTTTGTGGGGTGTCGTGGCTTTTTCTATTTTGGGGAGAGTCAGCGGTGACAGTATGCAAAATACGCTGCACGATGGGGATTATTTGCTCTTGCAAAAACACCCCAAAAAAATCAAGGATGGAGATATTGTTATTTTGCCAATGCCAGGGGCGGACCAAGAGATTGACATTGTCAAAAGGGTGATAGCCGTGGAGGGAGAGACCGTGCGTTTTGCGATTGCACCGTGGGTGGATGTCACAGCCATTGGGCAGATTGGACCTGGGAACCAAGAACCCATTGTGCTACAAAAAAAAGTTGGGAGTGATTTTGTGACCGTAGATGAGAGCGGTTATATTAAAGAGCCAATGACGCTTGGATTTTTTTATGGTCAAAATTTGCATTATGGTTTTTTTATGGACGGCGAATACTACCCGAGCGGTACGGAAAATGATGCCGCCACAAGGGAAATACCCAAAGGCAAAATTTTTGTGATGGGAGACAACCGAAACGACAGCACGGATAGTAGGCAAAAGGGTGCTATGGAAAAAAGCACGGTGCTTGGCAAACAGTATGCCCGGCTCAAAAAAGGTGGTTTTGATGAGTGGGTGTGCAAGTTGTTTTGGGGGGAGTTGTGAGATATGTTGTATATGGTAGCCACACCGATTGGCAACAAGGATGAGATAACTTTGCGTGCTTTGCAAGTGCTGAGGACGGTGGAAAGAATTTATTGTGAGGACACGAGCCGTAGTGGGGTGCTTTTGCAACTGCACGGAGTGCGGACGCCGCTTTATCGCTATGACAAGTTTAGTGAGTCCAAAAAAATGAATGAGATTGTGGACAGGGTGCGAGGTGGTGCGGAGATTGCACTGATAAGCGATGCGGGTATGCCCCTCATCTCTGACCCTGGGGCAAGGCTTGTGGCAGCCTTACAAAAAGAGGGGTTGCCCTACACTGTGGTGAGCGGTGCGTGTGCACTGGTCAATGCCGTGGTTGCAAGCGGGCTTGATACTGAGAGGTTTTTTATGGTTGGGTTTTTGCCTGCCAAAAACAAGGATAGGGATGCCTTGCTTTTGCAAATCAAAGACCTGCACGCCACGCTCGTTTTTTATGTGCCACCCCACGATATTTTGGAGTACTTGGCGTATTTGTATGACAAGTTGGGGGCACGGCAGGTGGCTTTGTGTAGAGAGTTGACCAAGATGTATGAGCAAGTCGTGAGATTTGCTTTGGGGGCGGTGCCCGACTTTGTGCAAAAAGGTGAGATGGTGCTTTGTGTAGAGGGCAAGCCAAATGTCGTAGAGCAACTCAGCGAGCAAGAAATCATTGAGCAAGTGAGACAATTGGTGCAAGAGGGTGTGGACAAAAAAGAGGCAATCAAGCAAGTTGCACAAAAACAAAAGATGCAAAAGAGTGTGGTGTACAATTTGTATGAGCAAACCAAGTGAATGAGTAGCCAAAAGGGAGCAAAAATATGAGTTTGAAACTGAGTAATGTGACAAGAATCTATGAGGGCAAAACAAGCGAGCAGACCGTGCGTGCTTTGGACCATGTATCCGTTGATTTTGGGGATACAGGGTTGGTTTTTTTGCTTGGGCGAAGTGGCTCTGGCAAGTCCACAATGCTCAACAGCATTGGCGGCTTGGATGAGATAACGAGCGGCAGCATTGTTTTCAAAGACAAAGATATCAGGGATTTTAGGGGTGATGATTTTGATAGTTATCGCAATACCTATGTAGGGTTTATTTTTCAAGATTACAATATTTTGGATGAGTTTACGGTCTCCAAAAATATTGCACTGGCATTGGAATTGCAGGGCAAAAAAGCGACCGATGCTGTGATAGAGGGCATTCTTGACAAGGTAGATTTGGCGGGGCTTGGAGACCGCAAACCCAACCAATTGTCGGGCGGGCAAAAGCAAAGAGTTGCCATTGCAAGGGCGTTGATAAAAGAGCCTGAGATTATTATGGCGGATGAGCCGACGGGGGCACTTGACAGCCGCACGGGGCATATGGTTTTTGAGACGCTTGCCAAATTGGGCAAAGAGCGTCTGGTTATTGTGGTGTCACACGATAGGGGTTTTGCGGAGCAATATGGTGACCGCATCATTGAGATGGCGGATGGCAAAGTGATATCCGATGTCGTCAAGCGAAAAATACAAGGGGAGGTGGTTGCTAGCAATGTGGTGACCTCAGGTGATGCACTCCTCATTAAGCCCGGCGTAGAGTTGAGCAAAGAAGATGAGAGCGTGGTGCTTGCCTTTGTCAAAAAACGAGCGGGCAAAGGACTTGTTGTGTCGGGCGATGGGGACATCAATGACAAAATCAAAAGGCTTGCCAAAATGGATGACAATGGCGGGAGAGAGTACTTTGATACCACGCAAGAACAAGACACCAAGCCCAAGAGAGAGCAGACACAGTTTAGACCCATCAAATCAAAGTTTAGGTACGGAGACAGTCTCAAAATGGGATTGTCGGGACTTGCCAAGAAAAAAATAAGATTGGTTTTTACCATTTTGTTGGCGTCGCTTGCACTCACTTTTTTTGCAATTGCAGATGCAGCGGGTAGTTTTGACAAAGTCAAGAGTATGTATGACAGTGTGAGGGCGAGTGGCAATCAGACCCTTGCGATTAGTACAGATTATACCGTGATTGGGAGTGGGTACGGTTTGCCCATCAAAACAAGAGAGTCCACTTTGACGGATTTGCGTGAGGAATACCCTGGAATGTCCTTTGTGACGGGTTATGATATTCCTTTTGGTGTGACCTACAAAAAGACGGCGGAGGTGAGCGGGGCGGCTGGGTACTATCCGTACAGTATGAATCAGTCCTTCTTTTTGACGCCTGGTGAGTACCAACAGTTTGGGCTCTCTTTGTTGGCGGGTAACTATCCGCAAAGTCAAAATCAAATTGTGATATCGGACTATATGGCGGATTGCTTTGTGGACTTGGGGCTCAAAACGGGCAATCCCAATGATAGCACTACGCAACAAGAGTATGATATCGCAGGGTACCAAGACTTGTTGGGCAAACCTTTGCCGTACAGTAGCAATGGGAGGTTTGTCAAGGACTATGAGATTGTGGGCGTGGTGGATACTCGGTTTGACTTTGCGTATTTTGCACCGCTCAAAGAGGAGGGGAGTGGGTACGATTTGTCAGGATATTTGCTGTCCAATCAGTTGGTAGATTTGGTCAATTTTGGATTTGCTGGCGGTGCTTTTTTTGCGAGTGATGAGCCGTTGTTGCGTGAGAGTTTGGAGATGCGACCCACCTCGTTGAACGGTTTTGGGTATGGGCTCCCAGGCGGTGGCAATGCGGGCTTTGGACTGAGAGTTTCGTCCATTGCCATAGACAAAAATGTGTCCGAAGGGATTTTGCGGTTTGATGGCGGGCAAGAACTTGGCAAGCAAGATATTGTCATAGAGGCCAATGATTTTTCGGCAGCGATGGGGCAGGCCGTGTTTGGTCAAGAGATAGAGTTTTTGGGCAAACCTATCAATTTTGCTTTTCACGATTTTTATTGGCAAGGGAGAACGACGGATGACACGCAAGCATCGTGGATAGAGGTCCCGGTGATGGGCGTGAGTGGTTCTTATTATGATGAGGAGGGGGTGCGGACAGATTTTGCGTATGCCTTGCAAGAGGTGGGCGCCTATTTGTCTGAGATATCCAAAGCGGAGAGCCTCAATATTGGCGTGGTTGGTTTTTATGACGGGGAGGGTGGAATTCACAAAGAGCCGGAGTGCTATGAGCCCATTGAGGATGGACTGGGTGGAACCAACTATGATTGGGGCACCGTGATAGAAGAATGCAGGCTGATAGGTCAGGCACAAGTGGCAAAGGCTATGCAAAGCAGCGTGCAAGCGGTGGGCGTTGCCTTGGAGACAATGGGTGTGGACTTGTCCATACCAGAGATTGCCTTGCCCAACGATTTGCAAGGCAATGCACAGGATACAGGTAGATTGCAGTTGGCAGGCATTTTGGTGGAGCCGTTGTTGACGGGGGTTGTAGGTGGAGGTGTGTACAAAGATTGTATCACGGTCTCTGGGCAACTTGTGGAGAGCATTCCCGTTTTGGACGACTTGTTGGCGTATAGACCCTACAATGCGGTGCTCACGCAGTTGGGGACAAGTAGAGCCAATGACCACAGGTTGCTTGCTAGACTGATGAACTATCGTGCTTTTGGGGAGCATCAAGTGTTGCACAATCAATACAGCAGCACCTACCAAAGTTTTGCTCAAATGATTGAGACCGTTGCCACCATCTTTTTGTATTTGGGGCTCGGCTTTGCGGTGTTTGCGGCTTTGTTGATATCCAATTTTATTTCGCTCACGGTCACGAGCAAGAAAAAAGAGATAGGGATATTGCGTGCCATTGGAGCCAAACGAGGAGATGTGTACAAAATCTTTTTTAACGAATCTTTGGCAATCGGTATCATCAACTTTTTGGTGGCAAGTTTGTTTGGGTTTGTGGCGGTGACGGCGTTGGGGATTTATATTGCGGGAGCGATTGGGATGAAACTTGTTTTGCTCAAAATGGGCTTGCGACAGTTTGGACTGGTGCTTTTGATAAGCCTTGCTGTGGTCACGCTTGCATCCCTTTGGCCCACACTCAAAATCAGCAAACTCAAACCGTTGGATGCGATTCAAGACCGAAAATGACAAAAAGGAAAAAACAATACAAAACAAAAATTTGCAAATGTCTTTGATTTGCTTGATTTGTGTGGCAAAGTGTGATATAATGTAATGTACAAGAGTACATTATATCACACTTGTTTTTTTTGAATGTTTATATTGGTGATAGGTTGACTATACTATGGTAGACAAAGACACGGTGAGGTATATGCGGACAAGTGTCTCTTGTGGACAAAAGAGAATGGGAGACGAGCAATGCGTTGCTTGTCAAAAAGTAGAATAAAAGAAAACCGCAAAAGCATTGCAAGATTGCGATGGGATTGGTCGCAAAAAAATTTTAGAGTGCTGTGCGGAATCAAGGAGTGCATTTGAAATCTTCAAGAAAAAATTGGGTGATTATTGTTGTCTTGGTGCTGGTGATTGCATTGATAGCCGTCTTTTCTATTTTTAGTGGTGAAAAGACAAAGGATATGGATTATTCCACCTTTCAGGTCAATGTATTGGCGGGCAATGTTGACCAAGCTAGCATAGCCAACGATACAATGTATGTGCAAATCAAAGGCGACAAAACGGTCTACAAAGTGTTTGTGCGAGACATTGATGTGCTGTCTTTTGTGGGCACATACAACAAAGAAGTGAATGACGCCGTTTATCAACAGGCCTATGACAAGGCGTATGCTGAGGAACTTGCCAAGTTTGGGATTGATGTCAATGACCCAGACTCGTTGGCGACTGCCACACAAGACCAATTGGATGCGGCAACGCAACAAGCCGAGGCTGCGGGCAACAAAGCGAGGCAAAGTGCTCCGGTTGTCAAGGTCACGCTCAACGATAGATACAAGGCGTCTTTTTGGGATTACTTTATTCAGTTTCTCCCCATCCTTTTGATGATTGTGGTTGCTGTCTTTTTGGTGAGAGTGATGATGAAATCCAATGGCGGGGCAATGTCATTTGGAAAGACCGATACGCACAACGCACAAAACAGCAAGGTCAGATTTGGTGATGTGGCGGGTGCTGATGAGGAGAAGGAGGAACTCAAAGAAATTGTTGAGTTTCTCAAAGCCCCAGGAAAGTTTACCGCAGTGGGTGCAAGGATACCCAAGGGTGTGCTTTTGGTGGGTCCTCCTGGTACGGGAAAAACGCTTTTTGCAAAAGCGGTCGCTGGCGAGGCAGGTGTGCCTTTCTTTGCCATCTCTGGTAGTGACTTTGTGGAGATGTTTGTGGGCGTGGGTGCAAGCAGGGTGCGTGATTTGTTTGAAAAAGCAAAGAAGAATATGCCTTGTATTATTTTTATTGATGAGATTGATGCGGTGGGTCGCCAAAGGGGTGCAGGACTTGGAGGCGGACACGATGAGAGAGAGCAAACGCTCAACCAGTTGCTTGTGCACATGGATGGGTTTGTTGCCAACGAGGGTATCATTGTGATGGCTGCCACCAATAGGGCGGATATCCTTGACCCAGCACTTTTGAGACCGGGCAGATTTGATAGACAAATCTATGTCAACAAACCAGATGTCAAAGGTAGAGAGGCGATATTCAAAATACACTCTCGCAACAAACCCCTTGAAAAAGAGGTTGAATTCAAAACGCTTGCAAGGTTGACCAGCGGGTTTAGTGGTGCGGATATTGAGAACCTACTCAACGAGGCGGCTATCTTGTGTGCGAGAGATGGCAGACAAAAAATCACGAGCAAAGATGTCTACGAAGGCATCAACAAAGTTGTGTTGGGTCCACAAAAAAAGTCAAGACTTGTGACAGAGGTGGACAAACGCAATACCGCCTATCACGAAGCAGGACACGCCATTGTGGCACGGAGTTTGCAAGGGTGTGACCCTGTGCACGAGGTCAGTATCATTCCTCGTGGGCAAGCGGCTGGGTATACAATGATGAGACCCGACAACGATGACAATGGGTACACGGTTGGCAAACTCACGGCAATGCTTGCAATGACGATGGGCGGCAGAGCGGCAGAGGAGATTGTGATTCACGACTTTTCGGCGGGGGCTGCGGGAGATATCAAGAGTGTGACCAGTATTGCACGCAAGATGGTGACCGAATGGGGTATGTCTAGTGAGATTGGGCCAATGTTTTTGGGTGGCGAGGGCGAAGTGTTCTTGGGCAAGAGTTATGGCTCTCACTCCAACACGAGTGAGCAAATGACCGCCAAGATTGATGCAGAGGTCAAAAAATTGATTGATACCGCACACCAAAAGGCACTAGAAGTCTTGACAGAGAAAAGACAGATTATGGACAATATGGCGAGAGTTTTGGTGGAGAGAGAGACCATCTATGCGGAGGAGGTGTCTATGTTGATGGATGGCAAATCCGTAGCGGAGGTGCTTGCCAGCATTGATGCAAAGGGTGCCACCAAAGACAAAGATAGAGAACAAGTGCAAAAAATTGAAACCGTGGAGATTGTGACGGACAACACACAAGACAATCCATAAAAAAATCAACGAAAAAAGAGGACAAAAAAATGTTTTCAAAAAAGAATATCCCCATCCTGATTGTGAGTGCGGTGCTTGTGGCACTTTTGGCTGCCATCATTGCATTGAGTTTTGTGTCTTCTGTGTGGCTCAAAGATAGGAATGATTTTGAGTACGCCAATGTGTATGAGGCGTCTAGCACCACGGCGTACAAGCAAGTGGGCAGGAACACGGAGGGAAACCAAAAAAAGCAATATGACCAACTGGTGGATAGTTTTGCCAAGACAAGGTTTAGCATTATGCAAGGCATTCTAGAAGGCAGGTGGACAACGAGTCCCCGCTACTTGACGCAAACCAATGATGATGGAGTAGTTGAAAAATACCAAGCAAAAAAATCAGAGGTCACCAACTACCAAGCAGCCCAAGGGCAATATCTTTTGGAACTCAACTATGGCTTGGGCTCACAAAGAACGCTCCAAATCCCCAACATCCGTGAGGATAGGGCGGAGCACGGTGCCAATGACACCATCACCTATGACACATTGTTGTTTGCCATTGGCGACAGCAACGGAGAAGTTGCTGAGGTCAAAGTCTATGCCTATGAGTATGATTATTTTATGGGCAGTCCGATTGACCTAGAAGACCGCTATGTGACCCCGTTTTATATCTATATCCAAACGACGCCTCTCTACAAGGCGGTCAAAGATATTGCCAAAGGCGAAGTTCTCTAAGTATTTTTAAAAAAGCATTGATAAATTTGCAATCGCAAAAAAAACCGTGTGTGACAAACACAAAGCAATTTTCAAAGCCAAAAAGCGTGCCAGCAATGGTACGCTTTTTTGTTTTTCTTGTGTGCAAGTCTTTGGGTATTGTGTGGGGGCAGTATCTCCCATAGGTCGTTGGGCTGTGTAGTTTTGCTTGTGCATACAGTGCCTTTTGTTTGACATAAAAGGCAAATCGTGGTACAATGGTATTGTATAAATTTACAAAAATCAAAAAACACAATAGGGGGTAGGCAATAGTGGTACAAAAAGGGAGTAGATTCTGCAAAGCGTTGCTTGCGTGTTGTTTGGCACTGGTGTTGACAATGGGCGTGTGTGCGTCCTTGCTTGTCAGCCTACAAAAAACGAACTTGCAAACGGTTGCAAACCGTGCTTTGGATGCAAGAGCGGGCACACGCAAAAGTGGTGATGAGGGCTTGCAAGGTATCTCGGCCTATGGGCAAGATTGGGGCAAGGAGGGCGTGTCGCCAGAGGATGCCAAGCGGGCAGTCAACCTCTCAACAGATGACCAAACATTGCGTGTCAGTGAAGATGCGTATGAGGCAGAGATAACCAAAACGGTGGTCAATCCAAATAGATTGACAAAAAGTGCAGTTGCAAGGCAAGATGATGTTCAAGCACCAAAAGAGCGGCAACAATCCATTCAATCTACGGTAAATTGTGGAGACCAAGTTGAGACACCCAGGGGCTGGGCCTTTGCACAAGGGACACTCCAATTTGAACTGAGCAATGGAGAGATGCAACCGCTCAAATATACCAGGGTGGAACTTTGGGATGAGAACAAAATTTTGCCAAATTGGCTGATTGCGGAGACCTATACTGACCGTTATGGAGGGTACTCCTTTGTCTTTGAAAGTGAGCAAGATTTGTTGATTGATACAGGGGCTGATATATTTATTATGATTTATGCCGAAAGTTCCACCATCAAAGTGAGTGGTATTTTGGAAAACCTATTGACAACCTATGCGGTATATACCGAGACCATCTACAACATAGATGCTGGAAAAACTTATACAATCAATGCAAGGGTGAGTTATGCAAAAAAGCAATCTGAGGCTGACCCCATAGTGGAAGATATGTGGCACAATGCTTTTTATGTAGAGCAAGGTATGCTGGTGGGTGAAAGATTTGCTATACAAGTAGAGGGGGTGCATCCACAAAAAAGTAAACTCAAAGTACTGTATCCGTTTGACTATGGCAGCACATCTTTTTGCTATGGGCACAAAGATGTGGCAACGATTTTGTGGGCACTCAAAGAGACGCTCAAACAATTGTTTCCATCCTTGTGGCTGGCTTTGGAGGCTGCCAATGCTTTGGGTATTATTGATACAGATAATATCAATGGGATAGCAGGTATCAACAAAGATAAATTTGATCAATGGGACACGCTCACGCACGAATATGGTCACTATGTAGAGGGGCAAAGTGGCAATTATGGGATTGGATTATTTGATTTGATAAAGCACAGCAAAGAATTTGGGCATTTTTCAGAGCAAGACCATTTTGTAGATAAGACAGACAAAACTTTTGCAATGAAACTTGCTTGGTCAGAGGCGTGGGCAACTGCATTTGCATTTATTGCACAGGATTTCAACAAGAATGAGTACACAAATGTACCGGATGCAGGGGATACCAAGTATAGTGATTCGGTGATGAGAATTGGTAGTGGAGAAGAAGACACGTTTGTTGATAATTATGAGGACTACACTTTTGTGGGGCAATATACTAATTATTATGGGAAAAAGTCAAGCAGTGGCGAATCGCAAGAAGACGCCACCATTGCAGCCCTTTGGGATTTGTTTGATGGCGGGGTGGAGCAATTTGACCATTTGGAGTTGGGGTATTGGGCTTGGTGGAGGGTTACGGCTGAGGGGGCTTTTCAAGTTTACAAGGGCATTTTTACTTGGACGGATTTTATTTACAATTTTCAGGTATGGTATCCAAAGCAAGATTATTTGCTTGGAGAAATATTGTCGGCACATCAAATTGCCCCTGGGAATCTAAGTGTGCCCCAAAACTCGGTATGGTATGACTCACCGCCTACGCTGACTTTTGATAGAGGTGGGAGTTATTACAATGGCAATTCGTTTTTTATGCTTGTGGTTTACAACTATAAATACGAAAAAGTGTATGCGTCTAGTATGGGGACATTGCCACCCCAAGAGGATGGGGATAGGAAAATTGTTTTTCCCATAGAGTTTGAGGAGTGGGGATATATTTCAAGGTTGATTGGACAAGACCGTAGGGGATTTTTGGCGGTGGAGGGATACTGCGATACCGCACTGCCCATTAGTGGTGGGTTTATTTCACAATGTGTGCAAGTCAATATTGGGCAAAAGTATCTCAATTTGCGTACGGAGGGTTATGTAGAAGAGTTTGCAGATATCAAAGCGGGCGGATATTGCGAATACAATCTCAAATTTGACACGCCAGGTGCACGGACAATTCAAACCTTTGGTGCACTGGACACGCAGTTGACGCTACTGGCAAATAATGGAGATATTTTGTTGCAAAATGATGAGAGTGGGGATGGGCACAATGCCTTTTTGTCCTATGAGTTTGTGGCGGATGTAGAGTATCGTGTGAGAGTGGAGTTGTTTGATTTGTCGGGCAGCGGTCGTGCAAAAATAGTGATGACCCCCAATATGGCGTTCTATGCTTATACAGGGATTCAATTGTTGAATTATAGAGGGTTCTATATAGAAGGGGTGCAACTCTCGCTAGGGCGAGCCATTTTGTACAGGGTCAGGCTTGCCGCAGATGGAGTAGTAGATTTGCGTGTGGAGACCGATTTGGGAATAATGGTCTATTGGATAGACCCACGCAGTGTGGAACGGACAACGAGCAATCCAAACGCAGACAATACAATATCCTATGGTGATGGCACCCAAGCGAGAATCAACAAGATGGTACAAAGTGGCGTAGAGTATTTTGTGGTTGTCACCGCATATAATGTACAAACAACGACAGGGTTTTACAACCTTGGATTGTACTAGGGGGTTATATGTGCAAGAAAAGTATATGGTTGGTATTGAGAGTCGTGATAGCAACAGTTTCCTTATTGTTGCTCAGTGTTGTATTGATGGGGTGTTTGGGGAGTAATAGTAATAAAAGTCTTATTATTGATAATGGTGAGAGCCCATTGCCTATGAGAATGGAATTTGATAAAAAGGAGCAAGCAATAGATGATGTAAAGACGAAAGTCTCATTTGGGCAGATGTATTCTGCTGCAGATTGGCGGAGGGGACTGCCTACATCCATACAATCAACTAGTGAGGAAAAGAGTCTTAGGGTTGAGCCGAAAAGTTTTTCTATCATCATATTTTATTTGAGTCCACTAGAAATGAAGGAGTTGAAAGATATTGTGGTAGATGAGTTCAGTGAGAACAAAGATTTTTTTGTGTTGAAAGGAGTTGCACCAGGCGAATTTTTAACAAATGATTACAAAGTGGAAAAACAAAACGAGTTTTTATGGTTTTCTAAACTGTCATACAATCATTCAGAAACTTTGGCGTTTCCAAAGGAGATTTTTGAAAAGGGCTCGGATTATTATGATGGATGGCTTTCACTGTGTGCCGTGCTGACACCTGTGTACGAATATCAAGGGCAGTATTTTTTTGTGCCAATATTTGACAAAATTGCACGCATTCGGTATAATGAAAGTAGTGAGGGCAAGGTGCAAATATGGTAGTAGATTTGCGTGTAGAGACAGATTTGGGTATGATGGTTTATTTGATAGACCCACGCAGCGTGGAACGGACAACAAGCAATCCAAACGCCGATAATACAATGGCCTATGGTGACGGCACCCAAGCAAAAATCAACAAGACGATTGATAGTGGGATAGAGTATTTTGTGGTGGTGGCCGCATATAATGTACAAACAACGACAGGGTTTTACAACCTTGGGTTGCACTAGGGGGTTGTATGTGGTCAAAGAAAAGGTATGGGACTTTCAGAATGATGGTCGTGTTATTGTGCTTTCTTATGGTCGGTACAAGTTTGGCAGGCTGTGCAAAACAAGATAGTAATTTGAGGAGTAATTCCATTTTTGCATAGGGTGATACATCCTATGCGTTACCTATTTATTGGGATGTTAGGTGTGGTGAATATGATGTTGAGGAGGTGAAAATAGGTTTTTCTTTTGGTTTGTTTGATGCCTACTTTTCTAATGGATTGGGTGGCGTGTCTCCACCCAATGTGGGTGCATAGAGGAGATGGGACGGCGAAGCGTTGACATAGGAGTGGATTAAACCACAACGCATTGCCCTATATGTTAGTAATGGGGCAAAAAACCCTGATTTTAATTTTGGATATTACAGTGTCGTGGAGGACTATAAAAGTGTGCCTGGGTGGAGTTTGATAAAAGATATCTCAGCAGAAGATTACTTGACAGATAAGTATAGGGTAACAAAGCGGGGTTGGTGGATTTTCAAGCAAAAGCAGTTTCATAATTATGAGAAAATTGCGATACCAAAGGAAACATTGGAGGTCACAAAAGCAAATGAGGGAAGCGAAGTTTTGAAGTTCTGTCTTATTTTTGTGTATGCGTACAACAATCAATATTTTTATGCAGACATAAGGCCAACGAAATTTGATATAGAATACAAATGGTTGAATAATGGAAAAGTACAATTTTAGGGCAAGCAAGATACTTGAAAGCATAGATTGCAAATGTTTGGTGTGACGACGGGCTTTGCTGGGCTTGGGTTATCTTGTGCAAATATAAATGATTGCTGATAGAAATAGGGGAGTGCAGGTTCTTCTATTTTTTATTTTGTGGGGCTTGTGGTTTTTGGGTGTGTCAACTTGCTTGCTTTGTTTTGGTTTGTATGGTATAATAGTCAGTAGGGAAAAATACAATTTGTTATCACAAAGCAAAGAAAAGTGACCGTGAGACCAAAAGTGCTGTGGCAATCAAGGCGTTGTGTCGTGGGCAGTGTGCATCTATGCAGGCAATGCCGTTGTAGATGTGGCTAGCAAGATGGTTGAAAACGGTCAGTTGCGTGGTGTTTTGGTTGGATGATGTTTTTTGAAATCAATGTACAAAATCATTGGAGGGAATATGAAAAAAATTGGTGTTTTGACGAGCGGTGGAGATGCGCCGGGGATGAATGCGGCGATTAGAGCGGTGGCAAGAGCGGGGTATCACTATGGGGTCAAGGTGTATGGGATTGAACGGGGGTATCAAGGTTTGCTGGATGAGCAGATTTTGGGGATTGACCAGCGGTCGGTATCCAATGTTTTGCAACGGGGCGGTACGATGCTCAGGAGTGCAAGGTGCTTGGCTTTCAAACAACCTGAGGTGCGTGCCAAAGCGGTCAAGATACTCAAAAAGCACGGCATTGAGGGATTGATTGTGATTGGGGGAGATGGCTCCTTTATGGGTGCAAAACTGCTCTCTGAATTGGGTGTGCCCACGGTGGGTATCCCAGGCACGATTGACAATGACTTGGCGTACACGGATTATACTTTGGGATTTGATACCGCTTGCAACACCATCTTGGATGCAATCAATAAAGTGCGTGATACGATGGACAGCCACGAGAGAGTCAACATTATGGAGGTGATGGGGCGTGATTGTGGAGACCTTGCGTTGCACGCAGGCTTGGCGGGTGGTGCACAAGCCATTGTGGTACCCGAACAACCAATGACTCCCAAGCAAGTGCTCGCAAAGATAATGGAAGGCAAGGCAAGCGGCAAGCGGAGTTCTATTGTTGTGCTCTCTGAGGGTGCGGGCAAAGCGGAGAGCCTTGCCAAAGAGATAGCAAGTATGGAGCCAGCACTTGATGTGCGGAGTACGGTGCTTGGGCATATTCAAAGAGGCGGTGCACCTTCTATGTTGGATAGGAGACTGGGTACCTTGTTTGGAGAACACGCTGTCAAACTCTTGACCCAAGGTATTGGCAACCGTATTGTGGGCATCAAGGACAACAAAATTTTTGATGTGGATATTGTAGAGGGACTCTCTATCAAAAGACACTTTGACAAAGAAATGTATGACATTGCTAATATGATGGCAAAATAATGCGGTGTGATTGTTTTGAATGAGAGGGCGTTGTTTTGTGCTTTGTTTTTGCACATATGGATTGTATAGGTAGAGCCGTAGCAAATATGGATGTGTACGAAAAGAAAATGTGTTGGTTGTATAAAGCAAAGTGGGACAGGGCTTGTCCAAGTAGTTGACCAAATTGTTGGGTTGTCTGTTTGCAATACACATACAAGGTAGACTAGCAAAGAAAAAGAAAGACCGTAAAATCGCATCAAAATTTTGCGGCAAAGCCACGCCTTTGCCCGTCAAAAATTTTGCGTTTGGTGCGGTACGAGAGTATGTGATACGGTAGTTGGATAAAATATGAGATTGGAAGCAAAAATACACACCATACGGTTTCGCAATGACGAAAACGGTTACAGTGTCCTCACTCGCAAAATGCCGAGTGGGGAATTGCAAACCATTGTGGGTGTTTTTCCGCCTGTGCATATTGGGCAAGAGATTGTGGTGGAAGGGGAGTTTATCATAGACCCCAAGTTTGGGACGCAGTTCAAAGTAGCCAATATCATCAGTCTCAAATTGAGTGACAAAGACAGTATCCAGCGATTTTTGGCGAGCGGCGTGGTGCCAGGGATTGGGGATGTGATTGCCAAAAGGATTGTGGACGCCTTTGGGTCTAATACTTTTTATATCATAGAAAAAGACCCAAAAAAACTTGCACAAATCCAGGGGATTAGTGCAGACAAAGCGAACAAGATATCTAGGAGTTATATTGAGACCAAGGATATGCAGGCGGCGGTGATGTTTTTGCAGGGGTTGGAGATTGGTATCAAATTGGCAATCAAAATCTATGCAAAGTACGGCAAAGATACGGTGGAGATGGTTTCCAAAAATCCATACAAGTTGGTAGAAGATATTGAGGGTGTGGGATTTTTGACGGCGGACCGCATTGCTTTGGGAGAGGGGTTTGACCTCAATAGTGATTTTAGGGTCAGGGCGGGCGTTTTGCACATTTTGATGACCAGTGCGGATGGTGAGGGCAACACCTATTTGCCTTATGATGCGTGCGTCTCCAAAACATTGGAACTATTGCAAGGTGGACAGACCGAACAGGTGGAGGGATGTGTCCAATCGCTTGTGCTTGACAACAAACTCAAATTGCTTGACAATGAAGAGATTGGTCAGTGCGTGATGCATATGCGCCATTTTTTTGCAGAGAAGGAAGTAGCCACACGGTTGCTGTCTTTGTGTGAGACCGCCAATAGGATGACCTATGAACATAGTTTTGTGGTAGAGGAGTTTGAGAGAGAGCACGGGTTGCAATTGCATACCAAGCAAAAAGATGCCATTGAGATGGCGGTATCTAGTGGGGTATGCGTGATTACGGGGGGTCCAGGTACGGGCAAAACCACCATCATCAAATGCATACTCAAAACGCTGTCTACGCTAGGGCAAAACATTGTATTGTTGGCACCCACGGGGCGTGCTGCCAAAAGATTGGCGGAGAGTACGGGCAAAGAGGCGAGCACGATACACAGATATTTGATGAGACAAGAGGGCGACAACAAGGTTTGTGCCGATGTCATTGTTGTGGATGAGGTCTCTATGGTGGATATCTTTTTGATGCGTAACTTGCTCAAAGATATTGCAGATGGCACCAAAATTGTGCTGGTGGGAGACAAGGACCAGTTGCCGTCGGTGGGTGCGGGCAATGTGTTGGGAGATGTCCTCAAAAGCGGCGTGGTGCCCATTGCTTGTCTTGAATTTGTGTACAGGCAAGGCAAACAAAGTATGATTGCGCTCAATGCACACAAAATCAATCAAGGGAAAAACCCAGACCTTGCGAGCACAGACAATGACTTTTTTTATAAACGGTGCAAAGGTGCAGAGATTGCACCCACACTCTTGGAGTTGGTGACCAAGCGTTTGCCCAAGTTTTTGGACACGCAAGCAAGCAAAATCCAAGTGCTTGCCGCTATGAAAAATGGACCAGCGGGCACCATCTCACTCAATAGGACGCTCCAAGAGTTGATAAACCCCTACAAGGGTGGTCAACAAATCATTGACAAAGAGTATACTTTTCGGGTTGGTGACAAGGTCATGCACATACAAAACAATTACAACCTCAAATGGACAAAGTTTGGAGTGGGTGTGTATGAGGAGGGGCAGGGTGTTTTTAATGGTGATATGGGAACCATTGAAGATATCAAGGGCTCTGAGGTCACCGTTTTGTTTGACGATGGCAAAGGTGCAACTTATACCAACGAAGAACGGGGTCAATTGGTGCTCAGTTATGCCATTACCATACACAAAAGTCAAGGCAGTGAGTTTGAGTTTGTGGTCATACCCATTGTGGGGGGTGCACCCACAATGATGACACGCAATCTCTTGTATACCGGCATCACAAGGGCAAAAAAAATGCTGGTGCTTGTGGGCGATGAGGGTAGTATTGAGCGAATGGTCAAAAACAACTATATTGCTATGAGATATAGTTTGTTGTGGTACTTCCTCAAATCTGGGCAAAGTGCCTTTGTTCTGGGGAAAACGCACGGAGACAACGGCGTGCAAAATGCGTCTGAAACCAAAAGATGATGACAAGCTTGTGCACATAAATTGTGGATAACTTTGTGGATAAGTGAATAAGTGTACAAATTGTGAATGCTTTTTGTGCAAAATAAGACAAAAAACAGCGTGTTTGACAAGGAAAATGCACGGGTCAAAGGGGGTGTGATGATGAATATTGCAATCTTTGGGGGTACGATGGACCCTTTTCATTGTGGGCATTTGCAAATAGTGGAGCACCTTTGTGACTTGTTTGACCTAGTGTTGTTGGTGCCAAACAATGTGTCGCCTTTCAAGGGAGAGGAACTCCTTGTGGACAAAGAGATCAGGTACCAAATGCTTTGTTTGCAAGTGGAGCGTATGAGGGCACAAAATGCACAAAGGGGTGACAAGATATGCATTGAGCGGTGTGAGATGGATAGAGAGCCACCAAGTTATACCATTGATACCCTTTTGTATCTCAAAAAAAAGCATCCAAAGGATGGGTTGTATTTGTGTTTGGGTAGCGATGCGTATGAGGGCTTTGCGGGGTGGAAGGATAGTCAAAAAATTTTGGAGTTGTGCAACCTTTTGCTTGTGCCAAGACAGGGCGCAAGCGTGGACTGCGAGGGCGTGCCGGTTTTTGAGGGCGGCCATCAAAAATTGTCCAAGTTGGGCGTGCCTATTTTGCAAGTGTCATCTAGTGAGGCAAGGGTAGATATTGCGTTTGGGTGTTTTGACAAGTTGCCGCCTGTGATAGCAAAGAGTATCCAAGAACAAAATTTGTATGCGGACTATGCGGGTATAGTCAAGCAATATCCATCCTATGGACTGAGTGAGGGGCGGATTGGACATATCCATAGAGTGGCACAAACGGCGTTGCAGATTGCACTCAATGTGCACGGAGTGGTCAGACACAAAGTGGTGATGGCGGCTTTGCTCCACGATATTGCCAAACGGACGCCGCAAGCACAGATTGTTTTGACAAAGCAACAAGAAAAATTTTTGCTTGCGTTGTCTCCCAATATTGTGCACGCATTTTTGGGTGCAGAGATTGCACAGCAAAAGTTTGGGGTGAGTGATTTGGATGTCTTGAATGCAATCAGACATCACACTACGGGCAGGGCGGAAATGTCTGATCTGGAAAAAATCATCTACCTTGCGGATATGGTGGAGCCAAGGCGAACAATGCCAGGTGTTGAGAGCGTGAGAGACTTGGCTCTCAATGGGAGATTGGATGAGGCAATGTGTATAGGGCTTGGGCAAACCATAGACAATTTGCGGATGCGTGGGGAAAAGATAGATGCAAGAACAACGCAAGCCTATGCGCATTTTCAAAGGTTGACGCAAGCAAAATAAAAAATAATAACAGCAAAAAAGGGAAAAATAAAGATATGAAAGAGACAGACAAACAAGACAAAGCAAAGGCTAGCAAGCCAAAAGCAACGACGCCCAAAGTGACAAAGGCTGTCAAAGAAACCAAAGCAAAAACAGCCACCCCAAAAGTGACAAAACCCAAAGCGGATAAAGTTGCCAAAGAAACCAAAGCAAAAGTGGTGGGTGGATCCAAAACAAAAGCCGCAGAGCCCAAAGAAAAAAAAGTGTCCGTAGCAAAGCCAAAAAGCACGGAGAAGGTACCCAAAAAGGCGGTCAGCAAAACGACCAAAGCGGTCAAAAAACCGGTTGAGAACCAATCCCAAGATTGGATGGAGCAATTTTTGCGTGAGGACATTGTGGGCAATTTGACTGCGGACAAAGAGGTCACCGCTCCCAAACTTGTCTTGGACAGAAAACCCAATGAGCAAGAGATAGTGGAAATTGTGGCTAGGTTTTTGACCAGCAAAAAAGCGGAGGATGTCATCAGCATTGCTGTGGCTAGCAAGACCACCATTGCAGATTATTTTGTGATAGCAAGTAGCAAAAACATTGTGCATAGCAGGAGCCTAGCCGAGGGATTGGATGAGGTGCTCAGCAAAGAGTATGGCATTGAACCACTCCGCCGAGATGGCGTGAGTGAGGGCAAATGGGTGGCACTTGATTATTCGGCGGTGATTGTGCATATCTTTGAAAAAGAAATGAGAGAGTATTTCAAGTTGGAACAATTGTGGGCAAATGACAATAATGTTGAGCAGTATGAGTAGTGGGCGCGCAAGCATTGGCTTGGATATGATAAGGATTCTCCAAAGCGGGAGGAGTGAGACTTTGGATGCGTGTATGTTTTTTGTCACGCAGTTTGGGGGTGCACTTTTTTTTGTTTTGATGGCGGGTGGTGTGTTGTATACGGTGGGCAAAAAACAGGCCTATTTGTTTTGCTTGTCGTATTTGCTTGGGCTTGCGTGCATTGGTGGACTCAAAGCGGGTATCCACAGACAGAGACCTTTTGAAGTGGGGGCACTCAGTATTGGAGACAAGACTACGGGGTACTCAATGCCCAGCGGACACGCATATAGTTCGGCAATGGTTTTTGTATCCAGTTGCAAGTTGCAAGGCGATGCCTTGGTTGGTGGGTCGGTGTTGTGGAAAAAACGGGCGGTAGTGCAAAAAACAAGTGTAGTGCTCGGTGGGGTCGTTTGTTTGTTGGTGGCACTCTCACGAATGTATTTGGGACAACATTATTTGACCGATGTGTTGGCAGGACTTGTGTTGGGTGCCTTGTTGGCGGTGGCATTGCCAAAATTGCTTGCCCTGCTTGGAGACAAGGAGGAAAACTTGGCGTATGTGCTGGTTCCCCTTGCGGTGCTTGTGAGTATGGTGGTGGGAGTGTTGTGTTTGCAACCGGTCACGAGTGCGGTGTACAAACAGTATTTGCAAATTGTCAAAATCTGTGGGGCGTGTGCCGGCTTTTTTGTAGGATATTTGTTTGAAAAAAAATGGATAGGCCACCCAGCACCTGGCACGGCACGCAAGGCTTTGGCTAGACTTGTCTTGGGTGGCGGGGTGGCTTTGGTGCTTTTTGTTGTTTTGGGGTTTTTGCCAAATCAGCCTTTGTTTGGATTTGTCAGATATTTTTGCGTGGTGTTTTGGGGGATGTGTGGTGCCTTTTGGGTTTTTGCAAAGTGCAAACTTTGAGATTCGTACTTGCGTAGGATGTGCGTACATAGGTGGCGTTTGCTTTGGTTTTTGGGCAAAGGATTTGTTTGATAAGATGGGATAAAAATACATAAAATAAAGGGTATGAAGAAAAGTTTTGATTTGAGCCAAAAAATCAAACTGATTGTGATGGTATGGGTTGTGCTTTTTGGAGGGCTGACCATTTTTGGAATCGGTGGGCACCTTTTGTTTAGTCAAGTTTTGGGGAATCCAAAAGGTGGCACGCAAAAGCCCAAGACAGACATTGTGTGCAATATTGTATACAAA
>WQZE01000005.1 GCA_009780875.1 Bacillota bacterium
AATCGGTGTGCCCGAGTCTTTGGAGGACCAACAATACTGTATGGTCTTGGAGAGACACACCCGCCCAAGCGTGACGCACCCCAAAGGGCAACTTGTCATCGTGGCGGGCGACACACTGTTGCACAGTGGGGAGTTGCCTTTCAGGGTGGGCAGAGATGGACAAGTAGAGTTGCCGTTTGTAATGCAAAAGGCTATCAGCGTGCCGGGTGCTTTTTATGGGAGTAGTGTGGTGGAGCGGTGTATCCCCTTGCAAAGAGCCTACAATGCCGTGAAAAACCGCAAGCACGAGTTTATCAACCGCATTGCCGCCGGTGTATTGGCGGTAGAGGATGGCAGTATTGATGTGGACAATTTGGTGGAGTATGGGCTGGCACCCGGCAAAATCTTGTCGTATCGTCAGGGGAGCACACCGCCACAAATGTTGGACACCGGTAGAGTGCCTCCCGAGTTTAATTACGAAGAGGACAGGCTTTTGAGTGAGTTTGTCACCGTGTCGGGCGTGTCTGAAATTATGCGAAACTCCTCGCTGCCCACCAGTGTGACCAGCGGTACCGCCATCACGCTTTTGATTGAGCAAGATGACACAAGGCTCTCCTTGACGGCACAATCCATCCGCAACGCCATCCGTGCATTGGCACAAATGCTTTTGCGTTTGTATAGACAATATGCGGGTGTGGCACGGCTTGATAGAGTGGTGGGTGATGATGGACAAGTAGAACTGTTGAGTTGGAAAAAAAGCGATTTGAGCAGTGATGATGTCGTTTTTGACACCGCCAACGAACTCTCCTCCACACCAGCCACCAAACAAAATATGTTGTTTGAACTATTGAAGGTAGGGCTACTGACCGATGCCAATGGCAAAATGAGTGAGGGGACTCGCTACAAGTTGTTGGATTCGTTGGGCTACGGCGGATGGGAGCGAGGCAAGAGTTTGGATGGGCAACATATCAAAAGAGCCGAGTTGGAGAATATTGCGTGTCTTGCAAAAAAACCCAAGGTGGTGGAAATTGATGACCACAATCTGCATATGGAAACACATACGGCTTATTTGCTTTTTGGAGACAATTTGGAGAGCGACAAAAAACAAGTGTTGCTAGACCACATACGAGAGCACAGGCAAGTGACCGTACAAGAGCAGATTGCCCTCACACAATCACAAGATTTGACGCAAACACAAAAATAACAAAAACACGCAAAAGCAAATTTGCAAAACCAGGAGGCATTTTGGAACAAGTCAAACAAAAATCACACAAAACCGGTTTGTGTGCACAAAGCGTGACCTCCAAAACGGAAGAGGCGGCAAAAAGCGAGGGTGAGCCCATCAAGCAAGAGGGACACAATCCAAGTAGATACGGCAAGTTTGACAGTGCCGAATCATTGTACAAGGCGTACCAAGCACTTGAAAAGGAGTTTACCAAAAGGTGCCAAGCCCTCAAACGGCTTGAAACCGATAAGCAAGAGCAAGTCACCAAGCATACTCCTTGTACAGACGACCCGAGCACAAACGGTGCAATATCCAATGCGGTATCCACAGAGACGACACGACTCTCACCAAGGCAAGAGCAAGCACAGATGCAAACGGAGCAACCAGCGTGTGCTCCCCTGCTCATTGCTGGGCGAGGGTTTTTTGTGCCGACACCTTTTGCGCCTCCCAAAACACTGGTAGAATGCAAAAAATTTGCAGACAAAATTTTGTACAAAGGCTAGCATCTCAAAAATGGCTACAATCCTTTTGCAAAATAATCTAGTATACTAGATTTTGATTGACTTATCAATCAAAATCACAAAATGGAGACAAAAAATGATAACAATTCAAAGTGCGGATAACATCCTCAAAAGTGTGTATCTTGACGCAATTTCTGATTTGCTCAATACCAAGACAAATCCATTGCTAGCCAAGATAGAAAAAACGAGCAACTATGTGAGTGGCAAAGAGATAAGAAAAGCACTCAAACTGTCCATTGATGGCGGGATTGGTGCGGGCGATGAGACCGGCGATTTGCCAAGTTCAAGCCCCTCTTTGTATGCACAAGCCGTGATGCCGCTCAAAAACTTGTACGGGCAAATTGAGATTAGCGACAAGGTTTTGCGTGCGGGGAGTGATGAGAAGGGTGCGTTTACCAATATTCTCAACAATTCGTTGGAGGGACTGTTGGAGGCCAGCCGATTCAATCTCAGTCGTATGCTGTACGGTGACAGCACCGGGCTTGTAGCCAAAGGCGTGCAAAACGGAGCTGCGGGCACCCTGTCTGTGATTTCCAATATGGGCGTGCTGATTGAGGGTATGGTGGTGGATATCTATGATGACACGGACACAATGGTGTACAGCAAAGTGGGCATCAAAAATATTGACCGCAGAGCCAAAACCATTGATTTTTATGACAGTTCCATCACGCTAGACACGGCGTCCTTTGTGTATGCAAGTGGCAGCCGTGACAAAGAGTTGACCGGTTTGGGTGCCATATTTGACACCACCAAATCCATCTATGGTTTGGACCGAAGTATCTACAAGGTGCTCAATCCCTACTTGGACCCAGCGGGCGATGCCGTGAGTGACATTGCTTTCCAAAAGGCGATAGATACCGTGGAGAGTTATACCAACGGGAGCATTGACTATATTGCGTGTGCCAACGATGTCAAATTGGCGTACCAAGCCTACTTGTCAACCTACAAGCGAAATGTAGATGTCTTGGAACTTGCGGGTGGGTACAAGACCATTTCTTACAATGGGATTCCTATTGTGGGAGAGAGGTTTATTGACAATGGGATTGCTTATATGCTTGATTCCAAAGCCTTCAAAATGAACCAACTTTGCGATTGGCAATTTATTGAGGGAGACAGCGGCAGAGTGCTCAGACAAACACAAGGCAAACCCACCTATACAGCCACCCTTGTCAAATATTGTGATATTATGTGCGAGAGACCCAATGCACAAGCAAAATTGATTCTAGATACAACCATCTAGGCGTGTGGTACTAAACCATCTTGGAGGCGTATGAAACAACGGATACACGAGGACCTTTTTGACATTGCAAAAAGATTGCAAGAGATTGACCCAACCTACTTTGTGGTGTACGACAAGTTGCTGCAAAGGTATGAGGTGCATTCCAGTGAGCAAAGAGGCAACTCATTGTGTTTTGTAGTTCCGTATGCCTCCTTGGATGTCAGGACTTTGCACTACGCAAACCAAACTCGTGCACAAAATTTGCAAAAATTATTGCTTCAAATGGAGCAAAACAACCAAAAATTGGCAGAGCAAGAAAACGAGCTAATCATACAAAATGCTTTGCAAAAAACGGAGCAAGCCTTGTATGAGCACAAAGGGGGATAGCAAATGACCACCATCAAAGATATAATCTACAACGCAGCCATCTATGGGCAATTGGATGATGTCATAGATATCATTGAGATAGATGGCTTGTCCCAAAACGAGAGCGGCGACCTTGTGAGTAGTGACCCAAGTCGCAAAGACACGGCAGACACAGCCAATAGACTGTGTAGGTGTGCCAATCTCGTGCTAGGGGAGATTGCAAGTGAGTACATTCCACTTGTCAAAACAGAATTGGCAAACAGCCTAGGAGGGGTGATTGCCTATGAGAGCCTGAGCAAAAACTTGATAGACATTGTGTCCGTCAAACAAAATGGACAATCTGTGCGGTACAAAATGACGCAAGATGGTATCGTGGCGCCGAGTGGCAGATACCGCATTGAGTACAACTTTTTGCCACAAAAATACCTCTACAAAGATTCCATTGACTACAAAGGTGCCGTGCTGTCCACTCGTGTCATTGCGTACGGTGTTATCACAGAGTACTGCATTATTAGCGGCTTGACCGATGATGCCGTGATGTGGGACAAAAGGTACCGAGATGCTTTGGCGGTCGTGGGGGCAAGGAGCGAGAAAAAAGTCAAACAAAGACACTTTGCCTAAGAATGCAAAAAAGGAGCAATCATATGAAAAAAAGAGGGCTACAAATCCCGCCCAAACGCACGGCACCCGTTTTTATCAAAGTCTTTGCGGGAATCAATTCCAAATTGGATGAGAGCGTGCTTGCCCCCAATATCGCAAGCGTGGCGTACAATTTTTGCTTTGAGAGTGGTGTACTGCGTCAAGGGTATGGGATAGAGGCGTGTGCGTATTTTGACAAGCACCCCGTGGCTGGGGGGGGGACGGCTCTTTGGATTTTCAAAAAAGAACGACCCAAAAAAATGTCATTGTTGATGATGAGCACCCAGCAAGGAGATATTTATTATAAAGACCTTGATGACCCAAACAGCAAGTTTAGGGTGCTTGGACTGGTCACGCTGACCAGTGTGCCAAGTGCGGTCACATATAGGTTGGGTGACGAGGATGTGTGTTTGATTACCACGCCCACCGACGGGCTGTTTGTTTGGGATGGAGTTTTTGACATCAAGCACATTGCAGGTGTGCCCAACATTTCCTCAATGACGATGCACAATGAGCGTATGTTTGTGACCACGCCCGACAACCCCAATGCGGTGTATTTTAGTGATGACTTTGACCCCACCAATTTTTCTTTGGATATTGATGAGGGCGGTTATATAGAAATGTTGGATGAGAGGGGCAGCCCGCAAAAATGTATTTCGTATCAAAACTTTGTTTATATTTTTAGGGAGTACGGCATCAGTCGGTTGACAGCACTCGGAACCCAAGCGGATTTTGTGTTTAGCAACTTGTTTGTATCTAGTGGCAAAATCTATCCAAAAACGGTGTGCCTTTGCGGTGATACCGTGATGTTCTTGGCGAGTGATGGGCTGTATGCCTTCAATGGTGTCACCGTGGTCAAAGCCCTTGACAACTTGTCTCCACAAATGCGACCCAGTGATTTTGCGTATGGTGGCTATAATAATGGCAAGTACTATGTGTCCTTGCAAATGGATTTTGCGGACGAACAAGACATAGGTAGCGAGAAAAACCCAGGCAGCCAAAACAATGCAATGTTGGTGTTTGATTTGCAAGACGGTTCGTATTCTGTCACTCGTGGCATTGACATACAATTTTTGGCGGGGTTTGCAGCGTGGGGGCAAATGATTGCCATTGACAGAGCGGGCAATATGGGGCAAATCACCCAGTGCGGGTGCGACTTTGAGACCGCCTTGCCAAAAGAATGGAGTACGGGGTTTGGTGACCTTGGAGACCCGTCGCTCACCAAAAGAGTGCGGCAAATTGACCTGCTTGCCAAGCAAGATGTCACCTTGCAAGTGGAGACCGAAAAAGCAAGCAAACAAATCCACATTGCAGGCAATCACAACATTACACGCAAAACCATCAATCTAGCGGGCAAACGGTTTTTGATGAGGATACAGTGCTTTCAAAAAGAGTGCTACCTTGCAAGACCCAAACTGACCGTGAGTTATTAGGTGCAAAGACTTGTGCCAAAGGAGTACAAAATGTCCCTATTTAATGGTTCCGTAGACAATGCCAAACTTTCGCTCAGACTTGATGACTTGGAGGCAAGGATGGGGCTTTTGTCCGTATTCAATGTGCCAAGCCAAGAGAGCACCACCGTTACAGGCGATTTGCCAGGGGTTATGAACGGCGAGGACATTGTGATTGCCAAAGTTTTTGGCAACGGAAAAACGCTCAGTATTGTTTGCAAGGTGCAAGGCACAGGACGGGTGGAGTTGTTGCTTGATGGTGTGATGATTGGCTATGACTACCGTGAGGGCGGACTGATATTGGCGAGCGTGCCATCGTTTGACAAGGTGGAATACAATCTGAGCGTTCGTGGGTATGGGGAGTTTGTTGGTTTTAGTGCAATGATTTTGGGTGGCGGTGCAGGCGTGGACAGCGTGCAGGCAATGAGTTTTGCGGACAATACAGACAAAGTCGGCTTGGAGGGTGCGTGTGCCTTGTCAAGCGGAGGCGTGGTGTATTTGCTCAAAGTGGGCAACTCTTTGAGCGACCCAAAATTGTTTTGCAAGGGTGTGTTTTGCGACCTTGTGTATTTTGACAAATCGTATTTGCTTGCGTTGGTGGACACGGACAAGTTGTTGTACTTTGTGTGGTTGGATGATACGCTGACCAAAGTGCAGGGGGTGTTTTATACTTGTTTGCGTGTGGACAAAGTCTGCTTGACCGTGCGTGAGGGGCAAGTGTATTTGTCAACCATTGCTGACAATGTGCTCTACACGGCACGGTTGGATACACAAGAGGGCGTGGTCTATGGCTATGTGCCTTGTGAGCAAGAGGTCACGCACGCCAAATTTTGTGAGCACTTTGAGGGGTGTATGCTGACTTATTTGCACAAAAATGGCAAATCTTTTGCCAAGGTATTTGCGCCACCCATAGACCAAAGCGAGACACTTTTGCTCACAACTAGCATAGAGTTCCAAAGTGCTTGATGGCAAGCCTAGACAAAAGGGAGAGTATGAAAATCAAATCAACGAGACAAATTGGACGCAAATTGGCAAGAGCGGCACAAAAAGTATTCAATCGTGACGCCGTGTTTGGGAGCATCAAGGACAAAAAGCCGTACGGCAAATGGATGTTTGTAGAGTGTGAGGATGGGAGGGTTTTGTGGTATGAGACCGAGTGCGTGGAGCACAATGCCGATGTGTGCAAGGGCAAACTTTTTGCACAGTACACCATTTGTATGGATGCAAGCGAGGAGTGCGTGGTGGTAGCAAGCGGGCTTGCACCCAGTCCTGATACCACGCTTGCTTTTGATAGGTTGACCTATGACTTCCCGCCGCAAAAACAACGAGGCACGCAACTCAGTTTGTCGGTCACCATTGTTTTGCAATCCCCAGCATCCCCTGACTTTGTGGGTGGGGACAATCCGTTGGCAAGAGCGTGCTTGGGCTTGCCCTACAACGGGGTGCAGTGGGGCGTGGGCGTGAGTCAGTTTAGGCAAGAAAGTGGCGCACTCTATATGCCAAAGTTGGTGGGCGTGCAAAAAGCGGATTGCACACAGACCGAGGAGGGTTTGCGGTTTGTGTCCAGTACCACCCAAGATATTTTTGAGACCAGTCTTTGCTTGGATGAAACACCCGTGCTGAGACACAACCAAAAAAACTGGGATGGTACTTTTTGCAAATTGGTTGGTGTCAATGGATTTTTTGGTACCGACGCCGAGTGCAGGTACTTGGAGAGTTATCAAATCTCGGGTGCATCCGTGGACTATTTGCAGGTGTGCCACTACGGCAAGAGTGTCAACCCAAACCCTGTTTCACTTTTTGGTGAGTACGCCAATGCGGGAGCAAGCAAGGTGTACAAGGACCCTACGAGTCGCTTTGTGGTGATGGTGTCCAACACTTTTTTGACGGTCTTTGCAATGGACACAATCCCCAAAATGCTTTTTAGGACAAGTGCAGCCAAAGTGCGTACGGTATCCGTTTGTGCGAATGGTGCGTTTGTGGTGTATGATGGCGACACGCTCACACTCTTTGTGCCCGATGCGGATAGCGTATACAAATCCGTTGTGACCAACACACAAGGGATTGACAATGTCATCCTCTTGCCCTATGACACGGAGTACTACGGACTTGCTATGACCGTGGGGAGAGACACACTCTTGTGTAAAATGAGCACACAGCAAGGCACAGTCACACTACAAAACACCTTGCTTGATTGCAATCGTATTTTTATGTATGATGATGAGAGATTGTTTGTGGACTCGGTGGATGGTGCGGAGTGGCATTTGTTTTATTATGATTATGATTGCAGCACGCAGGCTGACAAGGTTAGGGCGGCGGTTGCTACACGAACGGTCTTGGCGGGCGACTATGGATTGTATCTCTATGACAACGGGAGGCAGTTCAACACCGTACAAAATTCTGCACTCAGACCCACCGGATTTGGGCAAGTGGGACAAGATGTCTATTTGCAAAACAACTTGTGTATCGTGGTCACCAATAGTTTTACGGCGCAAGTGTATTGGTTTGATAGGCAACAAGAGCAATTTGTTTTGATGGGTACGCTTGCCTTGCCAAGCCGCCCGTACACCGCCTTTGTGGCACAGGGCTACCTTGTTTTTGTGTTGAATAGTGGCGTGCTGTTGTGTTTTCGGCACGACAACGGGAGTACGCTCCTCACCTTTGATGGTGCCAGCACGCAGACCATCACCATCAACACAAGCCAGCGGCAACCCCAAGCCACAGGGCAAAATACCGTCACCATCGGGCTACAAATACAGTAGGAGCGTTGTCTCCAAAGGAGGTAAAAATGACAGTATCAGATTTGGTTGCCATCATCATAGCCCTTGCGGGCGTGTTGTCCGCACTCTCTGTTTTTTATGGGTTTTTTATTTTGCCCATCAAACGGGCACAGCAAGGGGCGGAGCAGAACAGACAAGAGATACAGCAAATGCAAAAAGAGATCGCCAGTATCAAGTCGCAAAGAGAGTCAGACAATGCTTTTTCCGGCGATGTAAAGTCTTTGATGTTGGAGAGTTTGATGGCAATCCTAGAAGCCTTGGAGCATACCGGCTTGGATGCAAGCAAGTATACCAATGATGTCAAACGCAAATTGTTTGAGTTCTTGTCCCATATATAACAAAAATGATTTGCGTTTTGCCCAACCTAGGAGTCAAGATTTTTGTCTTCTGGGGATGGAGCAAAACAAAGGAGTTGTATGAGGTTTTATGACAAAACGATTCCCTTGGGCAAAGGGCGTGTGTGCAGTGGCAAAATCAATGCATCGCAACAAGTTGCCTTGGTGGTGGGTTGGGGAGGGGCACTGTCTCTCAAAACGCTGGACAAGCAAAATCGTGTCAAAGTATCCAAACCCAATTTTTCGTATGCCAACGATGCCTATATGTTGGGAGACAGCACAGTGTTGTCTCGCTTTGGTACAAGCATACGATTTGAGACGCTCAAAAATTGAGCGTGGAGCGAGGAAAGCGTGGTGACAACCAATACACAATCACAAATCAAAACACAAACCATTGCAAAAAAAAGAGCGGATTTTTATTTGCAACAACGCAAAAAGGAGAGAAATATGAAATTTGACCCAATCAAAGAAATCACAGACTGGTGGGCAAAACAAAGTGGCAAAGGGGCGTCCAGCCAAGAGTACCAAGACTTTGTCAAGCGTATGCAAGCGTTGATGGACAAGCCCTATGACCAATTGCCAGATGCACCTGATTTGCCCACCTATGACAAAATGGAAAATGACCAAAGGACGGATGAAGAGTTGCAAAACCAGGCAAAAAACAAGTTGGTGGAGTATGAGCAAGCGATGAAAAACAAAATCAACGAGCAACTCAACCAAGAGAGTCAGACCCTTGACAAGAGTATGCAAAAGGCAAAAGACAAGCACGAACAAGCAAACAATGTCATTGAAAAAAACTTTTATCAAGACGCCAACAAACTTGCGGGCAAGATGGCAAACCAAGGCTTGCAAAGGTCCTCCATTGCAAGTGCCTCCCAAGATGCTTTGCAAGCCCAAAAAAGCAGTGATATCCAAGATATGAACAACGAATACGGCAATGTTGTGTTTGACCTTGACACCAAGATTCAAGGGCTAGAAGACAAACGCAATCTTGCTCTCTCAGACTTTGATGTGGTATATGCCGCCAAATTGACGCAAGACATCAACAAACTCAAAGATGAAAGAGATTCCAACAATCAAAAAGCACTCAAATACAACAATAGCCTAGAACAACGCAAGCAAACGGACTATGCACAGTATCTCAGAAACAAAGACCAATACGACAAACAAAATGGCAAGAACCACGACAAGGAGTTGTACGCAAGGCAACAAGAGTTTTTTGATAGTGCCAAAGGGATTTTGGAGGGTATGTCCAAAGCGGAGGCTCGCACCAAATTGATGGAGGACCCTGTTTTTAGATTGCTCCCCAATCAAATGTTCAACAGTCTCTTTGCTTTGTATGCCGAATAATACTTTGCAAAGTTCGTAGTTTGTCTGTCCAACAAATAAATTGTGCAAATTGACAAGAAATCAAAAAACATTATTGACAAATGACCACAAAAATGGTATAATAATCATATAGGGTTGTATTCCAATGGGATGACCCAAGGTGCAAGGTTGTTGTGCTTTGGTATTGTAGAAATTTATGTTTGGGATTTTTAGGTATTTTAGGAAACTAGACTATTTGCTCGTGGCAATTTGCTTCGGGCTTTTGGTCGCACAAGTTTGGTTCGATTTGAGAATCCCGGATTATATGTCCAAAGTGACGACCATTTTGGGGAGCGGGCAAGGCAATACGGGACAGATATGGAGCATTTGTTATGAGATGCTTTTGTTTGCGGGTGGGTCTCTTTTGGTAGCCATTTTTGTGGGGTTGCTTTCTGCATTTGTGGGGGCGGGGTTTTCCAAGCGTATGCGTACCAAGGTGTACGACAAAGTGGACTCTTTTGGGCTTTTTGAGATGGAGAAATTTGGTACGGCGTCCTTGGTTATGAGGTCTACCAACGATATCACGCAGGTGCGAATGTTTATCACAATGGGGTTGCAAATGCTCATCAAGGCACCTATGATGGCGGTGTGGGCGATTGTGACCATCTCGGGCAAACGCTTTGAGTGGAGTCTTGCCACCATTGTGGCGGTGGGGATTTTGTGTGTGATGTTTGCCATCATTCTTGTGTTGGTCATCCCCAAGTTTTCCAAAATGCAACAAATGACGGACGACCTCAATCGTATTACCAGAGAGAACCTTTTGGGACTGTCCGTTGTCAGAGCCTACAACTCAGAAAAATACCAACAAGCAAAATTTGAGACCGCCAATAAGAGACTTGTCAGGGCACAAATTTTCACGGGGCAGGCGTCTTCTACGATGTTGCCCATTATGTCGTTTGTGCTCAACGCCTTGACGCTCAGCATTTTTTGGATGGGTGCCTATATCATCAATGCGACGCCCTCACTGCAAGACAAAGGGGAGATTTTTGGCAACACCATTGTGTTTTCGTCCTACTCTGTTTTGATTGTGCAAGCGTTTATGCAAATCACAATGATTTTTATTTTTCTGCCAAGAGCCTCGGTATCTGCCAAGCGAATCAAAGAGGTATTGGCGGTCAAACCAAGGGTCGTGGAGGGCGAATGCACGCAAGGTGTAGAGGGTGCTGTGGGCACGCTTTGTTTTGAGAAAGTATGCTTTGGATACAGCCAAAAAGAGGTGTTGCACGATATCTCTTTTGAGATAGCAGGGGGGCAGACGCTTGCGTTGATTGGCAGCACAGGGAGCGGCAAGACCACGGTAGTCAATTTGCTCAATAGATTTTATGATGTCACGAGTGGCAAGATATGGCTAGATGGGGTGGATATCAAGGAGTACTGTTTTGAAAGTTTGTATCAAAAGATAGGCTTGGTCACACAAAAAGCGGTGATGTTTGATGGCACGGTCGCCTCTAATGTGGCGTTTGGTGTAGAGAGACCTTTGCCCAATGAGGAGTGCGGACAAGAGGAGACCTCTCACAAAGCAGAGCAATATGCCCAAGACATTTGTGAGGCGTTGCACATAGCGGGTGCCAAAGACTTTGTGGACAATATGCCCGACAAAGAGTTTGCAGAGATTGCAAGGGGCGGACAAAATGTATCAGGTGGACAAAAGCAAAGGTTGAGCATTGCGAGAGCCGTTTTCAAAAAGCCGGAATTTTTGGTTTTTGATGATAGTTTTTCCGCACTTGACTACAAGACCGATAGAGCCGTGCGGAGTGCTCTCAACCAAAAAACAAAGGGTACCACCAAAATCATTGTGGCACAAAGGATTGGCACCATCAAAGATGCAGACAAAATCATTGTGCTAGATGCCGGGCAAGTGGTGGGCGTGGGTACGCACAAAGCGCTCCTCAAAGAGTGTGCGGTATACTATGAGATTGCAAAATCACAACTCAGCGAGGAGGAACTTTTGGCGTGAGTGAACCTATCAAGACAAAAGACAACCGAGCCGCTGCTCACTCCTATGCAACCAAGCAAAACAACCAGTCAGCCATACGACCTATGGGTGCTGGGCGGATGGCAATGGGGATGGGGAGCGTAGAAAAATCCAAGCACTTCAAAAAAACTTGGGGGCAACTTTTGAGGTACAGCAAACCCTTTTTGCTGCCTATTTTTGTGTGCTTGTTTATGGTGTGTGTGGCGGCAACGATGCAAGTCATTGCACCATCATACTTGTCAAAACTGACCAATGTTATCAAAAACGGCATTGATACAGGTGACATAGATTTGCAGGCTGTGCTTGTTTTGGGTATTGTGATTTTGTCTTTTTATGGGGTCTTTTTTGTGCTGAGATTTGTAGAGAACTTTTTGATGGCAAAGTACACCCAAAAGATATCTCAAAAAATGCGGACAGATATCAGCACCAAAATCAATCGTATGCCGCTTGGGTATTTTATGAAAATGCCGTATGGTGACCTTTTGAGTAGAGTCACCAATGATGTGGACAATGTGGGGCAAACGCTCAACCAAAGCATAGATACGCTGTTGATTGCCACCACAATGTTTATTGGCTCTCTTGTGATGATGATACTCACCAGTCCCTTGATGGCACTCAGTGCGATTGGGGCAAGTTTGTTGGGCTTTTTGGTGATGATGTTGGTTATCAAAAAATCACAAAAATACTTTGTGGCACAACAAGCCGAACTGGGTGCCATCAACGGTCTTGTAGAAGAAATCTATACAGGACACACTCTTGTCAAATCATATAATGCAAGCAAATCGTGCAAACAACAGTTTGAGAGTATCAATCAAAAAATTTATCGGTCAGCGTGGAAGTCTCAGTTTTTGAGCGGGCTTATGATGCCCTTTATGAGTTTGATATCCAATTTGGGATATATCTCTGTCGTGGTGTCGGGGGCACTCCTTCATATACAGGGCAAAGTAGAGATTGGTGCCATTGTTGCTTTTATGCTTTATGTCAGGCTATTCACGCAACCTTTGGCACAGTTTGCACAAGCTGCCAACGCCTTGCAAGGCACGGCGGCGTCGGCAGAGCGGGTGTTTGAATTTTTGGGCGAAAAAGAGCAAGCGGACGAGCAGCACAAGCCGGACACGATTGGCAAAAGCGTGCAAGGTGAGGTGGAGTTTAGGGGCGTCAAGTTTGGCTATTTGCCAGAAAAAACGATTATCAAAGATTTTTCGCTCAAAGTTTTGCCTGGGCAAAAAGTGGCGATTGTGGGACCTACGGGTGCGGGCAAGACCACACTCATCAATTTGTTGATGCGGTTTTATGAGTTGGATGGTGGGCAGATTTTGATTGATGGGGTGGATATCCAAAGTATCAAACGAGAGGGTGTGCACGATTTGTTTGATATGGTGTTGCAAGAGAGTTGGATTTTTGAGGGTAGCATTTTGCAAAACATTGTGTATTCCAAGACAGGCGTTGCACCGCAGCAGGTGTTGGAGGCGTGTCAGACCGTGGGACTTGGACATTTTGTGGAGTCTTTGCCACAGGGCTTGGACACCATTTTGGGTGAGAAAGTCAGTCTCTCAGAGGGGCAAAAACAACTGTTGACCATTGCAAGAGCCATCATAAAAAATTCGCCCTTGCTCATACTAGATGAGGCGACCAGCAGTGTAGACACCCGTACAGAAAAAATTGTGCAAAAAGCAATGGACGAACTCACGAGGGGTAGAACAAGTTTTGTGATAGCCCACCGATTGTCCACCATCAAAAACGCCGATGTCATCTTGGTGCTCAAAGATGGGGATATCATTGAGCAAGGCACGCACACGGACCTACTTTTGCAAAACGGATTTTATGCAAGTTTGTACAACGCACAATTTGAAACCGCCTAATTTGTATTGACAAATTGTGTGGAATATAGTATAATAAAATCTCTTGGATGTGCAAAGAAATTTTTGTGCATCAAAAAACGGAAAACAAACAAGAAAAAACTTGCACTCCGTGTGGTGACCTTGGTGCGACCGCAAGAGAGTAGGAGTGCAATTTCGCAGTCATTATGATAAAAAGACGCCTCATTGTACCTTTGTCGCCTTTGGCAAAGTTTTTGCACGCTATGAGCAACAGCATATTCTCAATGCTGGAATGCTTGTTTTTGGGCTTGATTGTGTTTTATGCACTGAGTACGGGCGTGTCCATTGTGGCGGTGGTTGTGACCGTTGGACTGGTGCTCGTGTTTTCGGCGTTGTTGATACCGCTGCTCACTTTCTTGATTGACAAAACAAATAATTTGTATTTTGGCACCTATCACGGGCCTTTGTTGATTTCTATATTTTTGGTGGTGATTTTCAATGGGCAATTTTGGATGCTGGGTGAGTGGGATTTGGGGCCTGTGGTCACGCTGGTGCTGTTGGGCTTTGTGTCACTCATCAACAATATCTTCTTGGCGTGTTATCGGTATTGTACGCACTCCATTGGGGATAGGATTTGCCTTGACAAAAACGACAAGAGGACTTTTGATATTCTCAAATCCGTCACCTTTTTGGTGGGCATCTTGCTTGCCGTAGGACTGTTGGGCGGAATGATGGGGAGCGGCTCCATTGCCAACATTGGATTTGTGGCATCTTGTATCACGCTGGTGATAGGGCTTGTTGATTTTTTTGTGACCTATCAATATTTGCCCATCATCAAACTCAAAGAGGCCGCCAAAAAAATTACACGCAAGGAGAGGCTGAGAGATATCTATGTTGACTTTGCAAAGTCCATCAGTCTCAAAGGTCATCTCAAAGTCTTTATTGGTTTTTGTTTGAGTGTTGTTTTCTTTGCTATGTTCTTTGTCTCCGCCTATGTGTATCTCTCGCTGTTTGCATCTTACTATCATTTGGGAGCTGCGGGGCTTGTTGGGATTGGCTTGCTTGCTTGCATTATTGGCGTGTGGATTTTTGGTGCGCTGCTCAGCAAAAAAGACAAGGGAGTCATCGTGGCTGCCAATCTGAGCGCCACCATTGTGTGGGTTGTGGTCTTTGTTGCTTTTTATGTGTTGCTTGCAATGCGGGTATTGCCCTTTGGATATTGGACAGCAAGCATTGTGATTGCGGTCTTGGGATTTTTGGCGAGTGCCAACTATGTGTGTTTCCAAAAACTTTTTGTGGATGCCATCAAGCCCAAAATCAAGGCACCCTACAATCTGTGCACCATCGTCTATATCGTATGTTTTGGTCTTGTGGTCATTGTGGTCGGTATTTTTGCCAACAGTTTGCCAAGGCAAGACTCTACACAAATCTTGGATTTGCAAGAGACCAGGCAATATGTTCTGATTAGTCTCAATGTATTCTTGGCGGTGGCAGTGTATTTGACGGCAGCCGTGCTTGCCGTGCTGAGCGTCCAAAGCAAAGACAAGGTCAAAAAAATCAAAGCGGTCATTGTTGAAAAACCCATCGTGTCCAAAACTGAATAAATCGTTGGTTTTGTGGCATTTTACATTACCCCTATTGGCAGATAGGGCTATCATAGTTGCTCTCAAAATACTAGTCATATTTTGAGAGCGGGACTCATAAGTTATAATAGTTTTCATTACAAAACTTGTTTTGGCAAGGTGGTTTTTTTGTGGTGAAAGCGTTGCATTTTCTTTGCAAAAGGTGCAACCATAAAGTTAAGGTATTTTGTGTGGTAAATTTTTCTCTACAAGAGTTGCCAAAATGCGACAAAGAGTGCCAAAAACAGACAGAAAATAAATGCTATAATGAGGGAGTAGTCAATGAAGTTTATATTTTTGACAAAGCGTGGCTTGTGCGTTGCTGGGTTGCTTGTGTTGGTTTTGGTGGGGATTGTTTTTGCAGTGGATGTGAGTGGCAGTAGTGGCGTGTATCTGGGCAAGCCGTTTTCCAAGAATTTGCCCATCAACAGTCTCAGCACAGAGCAAAAGGTGGTGGTGCTCACCCTAGAACTTGACAGCGAAGACACAGCGGCAAATACGCTTTTGGTGGAGACCGTGACCAAGTATGGTGTGCCCTTTGTTGCTTTTGTGAGTGGGCAGTCACTCACGCAAAATGAGGACTTGGTGCAACAAATGCTCAAAAATGACCAAGCAACCGTGGGGCTCAATGGAAACTTTTTGACGGATAACACGGCTTTGCCCAAAAAAGAAATTGACAGAGAAATTGCAGCGGGCAAAATGCTTTTGGAAAAGGTGACCAACAAAACCGTAGAGTACTACCGTGCACCCTTTGGAAAGTATGATGACAATGTCATTGGAGCGGTCAAAAGGGCGGGAATGTTCCCTATGGGAAGCACGCTAGACACGAGCAAATACGACACAAGCAACAATGGAGAATTTGCCAAAGTTGCCTTGTCCAAAGTGACCAATGGTGGTATTATCAGTGTGAGTAGTCGTGACAACAACGCAAGCAGTTTGGTGCCGCTTGGCATTGTTGGGTTGCAAAGTTTGGGCTATGAGTTTGTGAGTTTGGATTCGGTCATCATCAAAGGGGCATACAGTATCACCAGTGGCGGACAGCAGGTATCGGCATAGTGTGACACGCAGGCAAAATGCTACCGAAAAGTAATAAATATATGGGTTTGGAAAAACTTGATAGGGGGAAATATGTTGGGAGAAAAACATATGGACAAAGTAGAGGTCAACTATTTGGAAAACAACAAGGTGACCTTGATAGGCAAGGTGGCAAGCACGCCTGTGTTTAGCCACGAGTTGTTTGACGAAAAGTTTTATGAGTTTATGTTGGAGGTTCCTAGACTGAGTGAGTATAGTGACCAAATACCGGTGACGGTGTCCGACCGCCTACTCAAAATTGGTCACTTGGAGATTGGGCAAACCATTTGTGTGAGTGGACAGTTTAGGTCATACAACAAGTTGATGGAGGGCAGGTCTCGGCTTATGCTGACCGTCTTTGTGCGTGATTTGCCAGAGATTGCGGTCACCAACCCAAACACGATTGCACTCAAAGGCTATATCTGCAAACCGCCCATCTATCGCACGACGCCGTTTGATAGAGAGATTTGTGATATGTTGATTGCTGTCAACCGTGCTTACAACAAATCAGACTATATCCCTTGCATTGCCTGGGGACGCAACGCACGGTTTATCAAGGATAGTGCGGTGGGGCAAAAGTTGGTGGTCAGTGGCAGAATTCAATCAAGGAGTTATGTCAAAAAGATTAGCGAAACGGAGAGCGTGTCCAAGGTTGCCTATGAGGTGAGCATTGGAAAAATCATTATGAACGATGAGCCAGCCGTTGTGTTGAGAGAGAGTAGGAGTACAGCGGAGAGTATCAAAGAGGGCATCTATGATGCCAAGACAGATACCGCTTTGGCATAATTATGGAGTGCACAAAGGCGTGACCGTTGCGGGGAGCGGGGACAAGGTATCAGCAACCAAAAAAGGTCGTGTCGTGGGTGAGGTGACCGACCGTGCTTTGGGGTAAGTGTCGTGTTATCCAAAGCATTGTGCCGCCTGGGTGTGTGCTTTGTGTTGGGGGCGGTGCTGTGCACTGCAAAGAAAGTGTGCGTGGTGACCGTGTCACAACGCTTGGGAGTTTGCACAAAGACTCTACATAACATATAGGTGAGAGATGAATCTAGCAGAGGCGGGTTTGGGTGAATGCGTCATTGTGGCGGTTGGTGACAACCGCCGACTTTTTGAATATGGATTTTTTGTGGGGGTCAGACTTTGCGTGATGGCGTTTTCTCCCAAAGGCGGGAGCGTTTTGGTGGCACTCAACGGTACAATGGTGGCGATGCGAAAGTCTCTTGCAAGGCTCATTGAGGTGGAGATTTGCAAAACGGGAGGTGTTTGATGTATAAAGTCGGTTTTGTGGGCAATCCCAATGTGGGCAAGACAAGTCTATACAATCTTGTGACAAAGTCCAACCTGCGTGTGGGCAATTGGCACGGCGTCACCGTGGATTGCACGCAAAAAGTGGTGAAAACAAAAACAAGTCAGATTGCCTATTGTGATTTGCCTGGGATATACAGTTTGCAAGGGTTTGGCGTGGACGAGCAAAATGCATTGACACAAATGGAGCAAGGTTTTGATTTGCTTGTCTGCGTAGTGGATTGTACGCAATTGCAAAAAAATTTGTATTTGTTGCT
>WQZE01000006.1 GCA_009780875.1 Bacillota bacterium
ACGCTCCTATGGTGGATGTGTTGGGTGGGCTTGTGCATAGGTTTTTTTTGAGTATCCATCAAGGAGATATCGCCAAGGCACGCCTAATGATGACCGAGGCACTCAATGGCACGGTGACCGACGCGGATATTGCTGATTTTTTTGTAGGGTTTGTGGATATTGTGCCCAACAAGTTTGAGGGGGATGCAAAACCAAACTCCTATTATTTTGTGGGCAATGATGGAAAATGCGAGTTGTTTGATTTTGTGGTGGAGGATGGGTTGATTGACAACATCATCTCTCGTTGAAAATGGAAGAATTTCCAATTTTTGACAGTTTGGGCAAGTCAAATTAAGTTGACTTTTTTTTGGGATTGTAGTAAACTTGAATGAGTAAATTGCTTGTGAATTTGGCAAATGTGGGAATTTGTTGCAAGCGGGATTTGTGAGAGAAAAACGAACAAAAAGGGGTAATCAAGTGGAGATGAAAGGGATAACGCTGGACACACGGCAAGAGGTGCTTGCTCATATGCAGTCCATTTTTACAGATTATACGGGGACTTGCGAGAGGCTTGCCCAAGAATTGGAAAAAGAGATTTGTGCCAAGTTTTGTGAAGAAGATGGATGGGATGTGCTTTTTGGTCGCAAATGTATTGAGATTGCAAAATCCGATTGGCGGAGTCTCAAAGGCAATGTTTGTGTACAAGCCCGGTTTCTCAATGATGTGGGCACACGCTCCTTGGCATACAAAAAAGGGATTGTTGAGTTTTGTGCTTATGGTGCAAAATATATAGAGAACTCTCGCTTTGTGGTAGAATACGATTTTGCACAAGAGGGCGTCCTCCAAGACATTGTTGCCAACTTGACCAAATGTATGAGTCGGCACTTGGCGACCATAGAAAGCAATTTGATGGATTGCAAAAGTATTTTTGTAGAGTAGTCAGAAGCAAGGTGTCACAACCTTGCTTTTTTTTGACAAACAATCGTGAGAATGCGTAGCGTGGGGGAAAATCAGCCAAGGGTGGCTACACAAAAGAGAGGAGTATATGGAAATCATAAAACTAAAACCCGTGGGCAAAGATGCCTTGTGGGGCGGTGATAAATTGGGCAAATTGATAGGCGTAGAGGACAGGCTTGCGGAGTTGTGGCTTTTGTCTACGCACGAGGACGGGCAGAGTCTGGTCGTGGGTGGCAAGAGCGATGGTTTGACATTGACCAACGCCTTGCCCACAAGTGGTGCTCAGGCTTTGGCAAGCATTCTTGTCAAATTGATTGACGCCAAGCAAGATTTGAGCGTACAGGTGCATCCGGATGATGCCTATGCCCAAAAAACAGGACAAGCCAATGGCAAGACCGAGGCGTGGTATATTGTGGATTGTGAGCCCAATGCCAAAATTTATTGCGGACTCAAAAGCAAAATGACCACCCAAGAGTTTCAAGCGGTTTTGCAAAAAGGAGAACTTGTGCAAGCAATGCAAGCGTTTGATGTCAAAAAGGGGGATTGTTTTTTTATTCCTGCGGGCACCGTGCACGCCATTGGTGCGGGCTGTGTGATTTGTGAGGTGCAACAAAACAGCAATACGACCTACCGACTTTTTGATTATGGCAGAGTGGGGCAAGATGGATTGCCAAGACCGCTCCATCTCTCGGATGGATTGCAAGTAGCCACTCTTGACAAGTACGCCAACCAAGTCGCAAGCAAAAGCCAGACAGCCAAGCAATTGGACAAAGCCGGTGCCAAAGTGCTTGTGGATTGTGCGTATTTTGTGAGTGCTGAGATTGATACGACCAAGTGCCCACAAAATGAATTTGTGTTGCCAGCCTTGGGCACACCGCTTGCCATCACCGTAGTGAGAGGCACAGGGATGCTGTCTTATGATAGCGTGGACAATCAAGGCTTTGGATTTTTGCAATTTGGTGACAGTTTGTGCACTGACAAAGTGACCAAGCCCATCAAGTTTTTGGGTGAGATGACCGTGCTTGTCAGCATACCCAAAGAATGAACGGAGAAGTATTTTTGAAAAATATAAAATTTTTCAAAAATACTTGACAAAAACAAATATATGTGATATAATCATACAGAGATGTAAGATTGTGCCTTGCAGGTACATTTTTGTATACATACCAAAGAAAAAGCAAGGGAACAAATCTCTTGCAAATGACAAAACATAAATTATCAAAAAACCTAGTTAGATCTTTTTTAGATTTGACGGCAAAAAGCGGTCAAACGAGGAGGATAAAAAATGAAAAGATTTTTGAAAGAAAACCAAAACGGGGTTGCAAACAAAACTCCGCCGGCAAAGCACTTTGCAAAAGTTGCAATAGCACTACTTTTGTTGTGTTGTCTTTGTGTGGCATCCGTGGGGGTTGCACTTGCCCCGACGTACCAGAATGCGACGATACAAAGTGCGGGCGTGCAGAGTGCGGGTATGTACACACAAGACAAAGAGGTCAAGTATACACATATAAAAAGGGTTAATTTTGAGACCTGGTATATCAACTATAACAATGGAATCTCGGGTAATGTTTATATAAGGACGGAAGTAAATTTTACTTTTACTAGTGGCGGAACAGTTTTGGATGGCGAGATATTGTCTCACGATATTTTGCAAACTCCCACAAGTGTTACGGTTTTGGGGGAGAGTCAATCTGAGTCAGATTCAAGAGAGTTTTCGTTTGGCAGTATGTCGGTCAGTTGGTTGACGCTGCAAGTGATTGCCTCCCTAAAAGTAGAGTCTTTGTCAGACAACAAGTTTCATTTTTATTACTGGGTATATTTGGATAGAGGACCCGGTGGGATTAGGGTTTCTACTTTTGATGCTTATGTTTCGCAGACGGAGGATGGAAAGGATGTGGATTTTTCGGACTTTACAGAGAACTTGATATCAGATTCAGGCATAGCAAGATAGGCAATCAATCACAAAACTATATGTACAGCATATAAAAGGCTGTGCATATAGTTTATTTTACTTTGGAGGGGATGATGGTAACCATCAAAAACTTGACAAAAAAATACAAGAGTGCGACGGGTGCGGTGGTGGCTGCGTTGGATGGCATTGATTTGGAGTTGCCTGCTAGTGGGCTGGTTGCCATTTGTGGAAAGTCTGGGTCGGGCAAAACTACGCTTGTCAATTGTTTGGCTGGCATTGACAAATTTGAGGGTCAGATTGTGGTAGATGGTTGCGATTTGGGTCAGGCGAGCGGGTCTAGACTGGATGCGTATCGCAATGGTCAAATTGGGCTCATTTTTCAGGATTACAATTTGGTGGATGTGCTGAGTTGCAAAAAGAACATTGAACTCAGTTTTGCACTGCAAGGTCGCACAGCAAGTGAGCAAGCCGTGGAGGACTTGCTTGTGCAGGTGGGACTGAGCAAGGAGTACGGACAAAGGCGAACCAATGAGTTGTCGGGCGGAGAAAAGCAACGGGTGGCAGTGGCAAGGACGCTTGCTAAGGATTGCAAAATCATTTTGGCGGATGAGCCCACGGGCAACCTTGATACCAAAACCAGTCAACAAATCTTTGAACTTTTGTACAAGATATCGCAAGAGCGATTGGTGGTGGTCATCACGCACGATAGAGAGAGTGCAGACAAGTATACGACAAGGGTGATAGAACTTGCCGATGGAAAGATGATTGGGGACAGGTCACAACTCATAAACGACGAGAATAGTGAAAGCGATTTGGTGGCCGTGGAGAGCAAGGGGGAGAAAGTTTGTGTCAGTGTGTCTACCGTCAAGCGTGCCAAGTCGTTGCCATTGCAATACAGTGTGTTGTTTGGCTTCAAAATCCTTTTGCAAAAGGTATTGAGACTTGTGCATATTACGGTTTTTCCGATTATGTCAATGATAGTCTTTGGTTTGGCACTGAGTACACTTTTTTTTGATATCCAAGCGGCAAGAATCCAAGACTGGACCGATAGGGGTGTGCAGGGAATCCTTTTGAAGGCTGGATACGACCCAACAACAAAAACAAGCCAAACGATAGATTTGGATAAAATGAGGGAACGGACGGTTGCGTATCCCATCATACAGATTCCTATCTCTTTGAGCCCATCCAATGTATATGGGGCTGGGGATTATTTTCGTGATTGGAGTAGTCAGACGGTTGCAATAGCAGAAAACAAGGAAGGATTTTTGGTTGGGGAAAATGGACTTTCAACAGTGCTTTTGGAAGACGGAGAACAACTTGCACTGCAAACGGGCAGACTGCCCGCCAATGTCAATGAAATTGCTATCACCAATGTGATTTGGCATTATTTGCAGACATTTGGGTTCACTACTCGGGGGCAGTGGGGTGGTTTAACCACGGTGCTTCCACAATCTATTCAAGAGATGGAGGATTACGAGTTTTTTGGGAATTATTATGAGAATCCAGACGACATTGAGACGGGTGTGGTTTTGAACCCAGTATACAGGCACACTTTTAAAGTGGTAGGTGTGGTGGAGACGGGTATCCGACCGCAAGAATTTTATGATGTGGATACCAAAGATGCCCCACGCAAGCGAGTGGATTTGGTGGGGCCTGAGGATATATATTATAGCCTCAGAGATACTGCGGCGTTTATGTGTTTTGCTAGCAAACAGTACCTCCAAGTGGCTGAGGAACAGCATTTGTTTACGCAATATGCGTGGAACAAGTACGACGAACACAAAATGCAAAAAGTATGGATACAATCCAGCGGGGACTTGGAGACCGACAAGGCGTTGACCAAAGATTATAGGATTGCAAGCACGAGTCCGCTTTATGATGTCATCCAGCATTTGGTGGAGACGGCTACGCCTGCGGCGATTGCGGTGTCTATATTGTTTTTGGTATTTGTGTCACTGTCTATTACTAGTTTTGTGTTTGACTCCATTCAGAGCAACAAAAAACTGATAGGCACTTTGCGGTCTATGGGCGTCAAGCAGCGGAGCATAGTGTCCATTTTTGCGAGTGAGAGCGGGTTGATTGCTTTGGTGATTGGGGCGATAGGGTGTGCGTTGTTGCCGTTTATGGTTCCTACGCTTGGCATATTGTTTTTCCCAAGCATTGCCTTTGTTTTGAGCCCGTTTGTATACCTGTCCATTTTTGGCGTGATTGCACTGTCCACCACGCTTGCCATCGCAGGGCCGCTCATCAAGCACAGCAGGACACCCATTGTCAATATTATCAAGCGGTGAGCCGTTGTGTTTCAAACAATCTAAATTTTTTGAAAATTATGCTTGACAATAAAAAATATATGTGATATAATATAAAAAGATAGTATGCAAAGGTCTCATACAGTAGATTCTTTGCATATATATACAAAAGAGGAGAATTTTGAATGGGTAAACAAATTGTAGCGTTTTGACAGGAGGCGTCAAAACAAGGAGTTAATATGAATAAAGAAATAAAAAGTAAACCGTTGTTTTTGAAAGGTCGCAAATATCTTTTGGTAGCCCTGAGTTTGTGTTTTTTGATGGTTTTTGCAATGATGAGTCTTGGGGCAACCCGTCCTTTTGAGGGAGAGGATACGAGTGACAAGATAGACAGCAGGGCATTTAGCAAGCAGTTCACTGTCAAAGTGTGGTACGACAACTATGCAATAGGACATGTGGGCGATTATTATGTGTTGACAAATGTTAGTTTTACATTTGATATAGACCACACCCCATCATCGGCAAGTATTTTGGACCATTATTTTTCATTGAAACCGGATCAAGCACCTGCACCCAAACAAGAAGAACAAGGGCCTAGTACGAGAGTGGTTACTTTGGCACAACAACGCTTGGGCATATATAGTTTGACCATTACCGCCAATGTGACAACTTCATCAAGTAGCACAACGGAAATGAACTTTTTTTACTATATCAATGTGGATAGAGGATTGGGGGGCGTACTCATTTATAGAGAAGATTACTCCGTGGATAGTGACAGCAAACAGGACCCTAAATATTTGGGAAAAACCATTATTTCAGATACTGGTGTAGGTAGATAACATACAAAAAATAGGTTGTTTGTGAAATAACAATCTATTTTTTGTTATGGGAGAGGCAAGATATGATAAGCATTAAAAACTTGACCAAGACATACGAGAGTGGGACTGGGGAAGTCGTTCTTGCATTGGATGGGATTGATTTGGAGTTGCCGCCTTGTGGGCTGGTGGCGGTGTGTGGTAAGTCTGGGTCAGGCAAGACCACACTTATCAATTGTTTGGCTGGGATTGATAAGTTTGAAGGTAGCGTCATTGTGGACGGTGTGGATGTAGGAAAGGCTCGTGTTGGAGCGTTGGATGCGTATCGCAATGGGAGCGTTGGGCTGATTTTTCAGGATTATCATTTGGTGGACCAACTCAGTTGTGGGAAAAATCTTGCACTGAGTTTTGCTTTGCAAGGCCGGAATCCAAGCAAACAAGAAATAGAAGATGTGTTGCAACAAGTGGGACTGGGCAAGGAGTATCTCAACCGAAAAACACACGAGTTGTCTGGCGGACAAAAGCAAAGAGTTGCCATTGCAAGGACGCTTGCCAAAGAGTGTAAAGTTATTTTGGCAGATGAGCCAACGGGAAATTTGGACAACAAAACAAGCCAGCAAATCTTTGAGGTATTGAGAGAGGTGGCAAGACAACGGTTGGTGGTGGTCATTACACACGACCGAGAGAGTGTCAGACAATATGCCGATAGCTTGATAGAACTGGATGATGGAAAGATGATTTCCAATGAACAGATAATAGATGGGGGAATTTTTGGGGAGAATGTCGCCACGCCAAGGGAAGCATTATCAATGCATCAAAGTACCAGCACTGTGCATACGAAAGGCAAAAAGAGTAAGTCTTTGCCTTGGTCATACAGTATGCTCTTTGGGTTCAAAATCCTTGTGCAAAAGACATTGAGGCTTGCACATATCATCATTTTTCCTATTTTGTCTATGGTTGTTTTTGGGTTGGCGCTTAGCACGCTATTTTTTGATATCCAAGCGGCCATTGTTCAGGATTGGACTCATAGAGGCGTACAACAATGGGTGGTTGAGGCTCCGCTTTATCAAACGAGCCCTATTGCGTGGGAGCGAGACACCATAGACTTGGAGCAAATGAGGCAACGCACAGAGGTATGGCCTATTATACAGACACCCGTTGATTTTAGGGAAGAAAATCAATATAGTTCCGATAGTTTAATTTTGGATATGAAAAATAGTGGTAGTTCGGGTGCGAATGTTGGCACTGCGTCTGGGTATTCTTCTGTGATTGTAGACGGGAATGAGCCTATTGCTATGCAAGAGGGGGTGTTGCCCAGGGAGACAAACGAGGTAGCGGTTACCGATGTTATGGCCTATGTATTGTCACGCAACGGCATCAATGATGGTAGCGGGATTGTGCACCCCAGCAATTTGCAAGACTTGTCGCAATATGAGTTTTTAAGCAATTATTTGGGGTATAATTCGTCCCACGATATCATTGAAGTATTTTCACAAAAAGTCAAAATTGTGGGCATTGTCAAGACGGGTATCAAGGTGGATGATTTTTATGAGGTAGATGAGGTGAAATCCGTCAGAAAACGAGTTGACTTGGTGGGACCCCAAGATATGTTTTATAGTCTCCAAAACACCTCGGCATTTGTGATTTTTCAAAACAAAACATATTTGGATGTCATAAGAGAAAATCATTTGCCCACACAAGTGGGTGAGTATCCCTACAATGAACACAAAATGGTCAAGGTATGGATGCAGTCCAGCGGGGATTTGGAGACCGACAAGGCGTTGACCAAAGATTACCAAGTCGCCAGCACGAGTCCGCTTTATGATGTCATCCAGCATTTGGTGGAGACGGCGACGCCTGCGGCGATTGCGGTGTCAATATTGTTTTTGGTATTTGTGTCATTGTCTATTACTAGTTTTGTGTTTGACTCCATTCAGAGCAACAAAAAACTGATTGGCACTTTGCGGTCAATGGGCGTCAAGCAGCGGAGCATAGTGTCCATTTTTGCGAGTGAGAGCGGGTTGATTGCTTTGGTGATTGGGGCGATAGGGTGTGCGTTGTTGCCGTTTATGGTGCCCACGCTTGGCATATTGTTTTTCCCAAGCATTGCGTTTGTTTTGAGCCCGTTTGTATACCTGTCCATTTTTGGTGTGATTGCACTGTCCACCACACTTGCCATCGCAGGGCCGCTCATCAAGCACAGCAGGACACCCATTGTCAATATTATCAAGCGGTGAGTGAGTTTGTCAATGCACAAAAGTGCACAAATACGCAAAAGATAAAAAAATGTCGCCAAGGTGTGGTGGCATTTTTTTGTTTTGCAAAAAGAGAGATGGGTTGTGTCTATGTGGGAGTTTATCAATTTTTTCATAGGAGTGCTTGGTTGCAAAAAAGGGTGTGGCATACAAAAAAGTGTTGGAGGTCGGGCACTTTGCAAAGGCACGGTGAGCCTCTCACAAGGAGGACGCTCTTTTTGTTTTACAAAATGGGTGCAGTTATGGTATAATAGACACGATGAGAGAAGATTTGAAACTGAAAAATTTGGGGAGTCAAGGGACAAAGTATCCTACCGACTATGCCCCTGAGGTCTTGGAGACTTTTGAAAACAAGCACCCCGACAATGAGTATATGGTGTCTTTTGTTTGTCCTGAGTTTACCGCACTTTGCCCAATCACGGCACAGCCGGATTTTGGAAAGATTGTGGTCAATTATATTCCGGGGCAAAAGATGGTAGAGTCCAAGTCGCTCAAACTATATTTGTTTTCGTTTAGGAATCACGGCTCTTTTCACGAGGATTGCATCAATGTAATCAAAAACGATTTGGTGAAATTGATGGCACCCAAGTACTTGGAGGTCAAGGGTGAGTTTATGCCAAGGGGCGGGATATCCATTGTGCCTTTTGCAAACTATGCGACCAAAGAGTACAAGACCATTGCCCAAGCACGGTTGTTTGAGCAATTGGGCAAACCAGTACAAATCTAGTAGATAAGGAGTATACCTATGGAAATTTTGAAAATCATCCAAGAGAGATTTGAAAAGAATAAACACCTACACAAAGAGATTGCGTGGGCACAAGTAGAAAAAAGATTGCTTGACAACAAGGACAAGTGGAGTACGCTTCAAAAGATGGAAGAAACGGGCGGAGAGGTGGATGTTGTGTTTGATGGGCAAGTCTTTGACAACCAAGATGGATTTTGGTTTGTGGATTGCAGTGCACAAAGTCCCGAAGGACGCCGCAGTATATGCTATGACCCAACAGCGTGGGAAAAACGCAAAGAGCACAAACCACAAAACAGTGCAGAGGATGGCAGTGCGTGGGGGCTTGCCAAAGGTTATGGATGTCAGTTGCTGACCGAAGAACAGTTTTTGGCTTTGCAAAAATTGGGAGATTTTGATACCAAGTCACAATCGTGGCTAGACACGCCCAAGAGTATTAGAGACAAAGGCGGTGCCATATGGGGCGACAAGAGTTATGGCAGGGCTTTTATTTGCTATAATGGTGCGGACAGTTATTATAGAGTGCGTGCGTTTAGAGGCTGTATCAAAATCTAGGTCGTGCAAGTGAGGACAAAATGACAAAGAAAAATGCGGTCGTACTTTTTAGTGGCGGACAAGACAGTACGACTTGTTTGTATCTGGCAAAAAAAGAGTATCAACAAGTTTTTGCAATAGGGTTTGACTATGGGCAAAGGCACAAAAAAGAGATTGAATGTGCCACCGCCATTGCCAAAAAAGCGGGTGTGGCGTATGAGGTTTTGCCCGTGCCCATTGTATCTATGCTTGCACCCAATGCCCTCACAAGAGCGGATATGGTGGTTGACAAATATAGTGAGCAAAGCAACCGGACCTCCACACCACCCAACACCTTGGTAGAGGGTCGCAATTTGTTCTTTTTGTCTTTTGCGGCGGTGTATGCCAAGACACGAGGCATCAAGGATATTTTTATTGGGGTGTCTCAAACGGATTATAGCGGGTATCCTGATTGTAGATTGGATTTTGTGCAGTCGTTGCAACGGTCGTTGCGACTTGCGATGGAGTATGATTTTGAGATTCATACGCCCCTTATGCACCTTGACAAAGCACAAACTTGGGAGTTGGCACACAAACTCGGCGTTTTGGACATTATTCAAAAAGACACCTTGACTTGCTACAATGGCGTGCAAGGCAGCGGGTGCGGGCAGTGTCCTGCGTGCGTGTTGAGACAAAGAGGCTATGAGCAGTTTGTCAAGAACCACTCATAAAGGCAACTTGGGAGAGTTGCAAAGGAGAAATATGTACAGAGTCAAAAAAAGATTGGAAATCAGTGCAGCCCATAGACTTGTGCTGGACTATCCATCCAAATGTACACAGTTGCACGGACACAATTGGATTGTGGATGTGTATTTGCAAAACAAGACGCTTGACAAAAATGGAATGGTGTTGGATTTTTCCAAAATCAAAGAGAGCGTGATTGACCCGCTTGACCACAAAGTCATCAATGAGGTCGTGGACTTTAACCCAACGGCAGAGAACTTGGCAAAGTATATTTGTGATTTGTTGGCTCCCTTTGCATACAAAGTACAGGTGTGGGAGACAAGTGACAATATGGCTGAGTACGAAAAGGACTAGTATGCAAAACGACAAGCAAAGCAAGGCAGACAATGCGACACACTATGAGGTCATAGAGATTTTTGACTCGCTGGATGGCGAGGGTGTGAGGACTGGACAAGCGGTGACTTTTGTCAGGCTGGCACAATGCAATCTGCGGTGTGATTACTGTGACACCAAATATAGTTATGATGGGAGCCGACAGCCTGTACCTATGCGTGCACAGGACATTGTGGCAAAGTGCAATGCGGTGTACAAAAGGGTGACCTTGACGGGTGGTGAGCCTATGATGGCAAAGGGCGTGGATGCATTGATTTTGGAGATGACACGCCAGGGCTTTGAGGTCAATGTGGAGACCAATGGAGCCGTGGATTTGCGTCCCTTGCTCACTAAACGAGACAAAGAGAACCTTCCGTTATTTTTTAGCGTGGATTACAAATTGCCATCTAGCAAAATGCAAGACAAGATGATAGAGCCTCATTTTGCCGCTCTTGGCAAAAAAGACATTGTCAAGTTTGTGGTGGGGAGCAAGCAAGATGTACAAGTTATGTGCCAAAAAATCAAAGAGCACAAGTTGGATGCTTGTACACAAATTTTTGTGGGTGCCGTTTTTGAAAAGTTTGCATTGCACGACTTGGCACAAGAGATTTTGCAAAACCCAGTGCTACACAATGCACGACTCCAAATACAATTGCACAAAGTGATAGGGATACAATAACATTGAAAAAAGAATTTGACACAAAAAAAATAGAATCATTGCTAGGGCAACTCCTTGTGGAGTTTGGAGACGATGTGCAAAGAGAGGGACTCAAAGACACGCCCAAGAGAGCTACCAAAATGTTTGCAGAAATGCTTGTGGGTATGCGGTACTCCAATGCGGAGATTGCCAAACTGTTTGACAAGACCTTTGAGCAGAGCGTGAGCAATGATTTGGTGCTTGTCAAGGATATTGAGTGTTTCAGTTTTTGTGAGCACCACATTGCCTTGATGTATGATATGAAAATAGCGGTAGGATATATCCCCAATGGGCGAGTGATTGGACTGTCCAAAATTGCACGCATTTGTGATATGGTGTGTAGGCGATTGCAGTTGCAAGAGAGGATTGGGAGTGACATTGCTAGCATTATGCAACAAATTTGCAAAACCCAAGATGTCATTGTAGTGATTGAGGCAAAGCATAGTTGTATGAGTGCCAGAGGCATCCAAAACAAATCCGCCAAAACACGCACCGCCGCTCTCCGTGGCATTTTTGAGACTGATGTACCTTTGCGACAAGAAGTGTATGGGCTCCTCAAAAACTAGGGCACAAAGCCAAAAAATTGCCGTCTCAAAATCATTGGATGCAATGACCCATTTGTGCAAATATGTGTAAACAAAGATTGCCCCAAAGCTCGCATTTTGTTGCGGGCTTTTTTCAAACCCAAAAAAATATTATAGTATACTATAATAGTCCTTGACAAATCAAGGACTAAGAATATGATTGAAAAAGACTTTTTGGATAGGTCAAGAAACGAAAGAGGAGTGCATATGTTTTGTAATGCGTGCGGTACGGATATCGGTGGGGGCAAATTTTGCCAAGCGTGTGGAACCAGAGCCTATACTTTGACAGAGAACACAAAAATATTGTCAGAAAAGAATGAAGAAAATTTGCTGGCAGACATACAGAATCAAAAGGGGGCAAGGCAATACGGGGAAGTTCCAAAAGTCACTGGATTTGAGGAGTTTCTCCGCAAGGAACAAGAGCAAGAAGAGTCTAGTGCACTCAAAAAAGCAAAGAGCCAAGCAAAAACGGCCATTGTTTGGTTGACACTCATATTGATTGTGGCAAGTGTTTGGATTGGGAGTTTGTACATTACTAGATATAGCGACCTCAAAACGGTCAGTTTTAGTGGGAGAATGCAGTTGCAAGTGGGCATCAATCATATGGCCACAGATAGTAGTTTTGGAAGCAAGATTACAGATAAAAAGCAAATCAAGCAAATCTATGTGGAGGAGATTGGCGACTATCAATTTAGTGTCCAAATGAAAACGGTGAAACTATCAAGTGCGGGGACGGATTTGTTGTATAGGAGTTATATAGACTTTGATTTTACGAGCAATCGTGGGGGTGTGCAATATGTCATTGCGGATTGTCTATACACAATAAGAAAGTAAAAAAATGAGTATCACCACAAATACAAAACCCCACAAATGCCATCCGTAGCGGTTTGTGGGGTTTTTTGCCCAAAGGGCGAAAGTTGGAGCTGTTAACGGGATTTGAACCCGTGACCTCGTCCTTACCAAGGACGTGCTCTACCGACTGAGCCATAACAGCAAGTGAAAGTGCGAAACAATGCTCCATTATTATAGCATATTGCAAAAAAATAGTCAACCAATTTTTTGCAAGGTTGGAAAAATCGCTCAATCATTGGCTCACCAAGCAAGTTGTGCAAAAAAAAGCAATGAACGCAAAACAAGCGTCAATGATACAAGCGGACGGCATTGGAGATTGGATACCTTGTGGCAGGGGATGGTGGGGTGAGATGTGATGATGATTTGCACAAAGAGTCAAATATGGATAGTGGGCATTTGGCATTGGGTCAAAGAGCAAAACAAAACCTACCTTTGCTTGCAAGGGTAGGCTTTGTTTTTGTTTTGCGATGTTTTTGGTGTTTGGAGAGTGGTGTGCTCTATTGCAACAAGGATATTTTGTTTTTGCTCTGCCTATGCATCCAAGCCCACGACCTATCTTCTTGGGGTTGGCATCATTGGTTGCATTGGCATTGGTTGGGCACCGCCTACGATTTGTCGCTCCAAAATGGCTACAAATTCGTTGCGGCTGATTCCCATTCCTCCAAAATCTGCATTGGCACAATTGACGACTCTAAATCCTTGTTGGGCATAGATATTGAGTGCTTCTTCTAGTTTTTGAGCATCAAATTTGCCAGCAAATCTTGGGTCTTTGGGTGTGAGTATTTTGTATTCAAACATTTTTATTCTCCTTATGTATGGATAGTGTAACACAAAAGAAAAAATAAGTCAAGGATAAAAGAGGTACAACGGCAAGAAAGGAATCATTTGCTTGCAACAAGTCAAGTTGCAAGGGTAGAGAGGCGTGTTATATTTTATTGGATGGAGATGTATGGGGCGCAAGGACAAGAAAAGGGTTGTGTGGAATTGGACAAAATGGCAGTCATCTTTGGATGAAACAAGTCAACGGGATACGCATTGTGTATGTGAGCGTGGCGTATGAGAACAAGGTTTGTGGCAAGAGGACATAGACAGTGTTTGTTTGGGGATGAGGCAATTTTGGCTTAGGAAAAAGGGGCAAAACACCCGCCACCGTGCTTGGGTGGCGGGTGCAGTTGCGGTTGGGTTTAGGATTTCTTGGTGCAAATCTTGTAAATCTCTACAAAAGGGATGATGGCAAGAGAGAGTAGGATAGCCGTGAGCGTTTGTTGTAGGTCCAAGGCTTCTAGTTCAAATACCTTGGCAATCGGTGGGACAAAGACCACAAGGGCAATGAGTGCCACGCCTATGACAAAGGATAGATTGAGTGTGCGGTTTTGCAAGGGATTGCCTTGCAAGACGCTGTTGTGTTCTGACCTGCAATTGTAGGCGTGAAAGAGTTGGATGAGACAAAGGGTGACAAAAGCCATCGTCATTGCGAAGGTGTGTCTATGCTCATAGGATTGCACGCCGTGGGGTGGGATGACATAGAGTCCCACAAAGAAAGATGCCAAAACAAGGGCGGTTTGCATAATGCCTTGCACAAAAATTTGCATACCAAACTTGCCTTTGAGAAGATTGCTTTGTTTGGTGGGCGGTTTTTGCATAATGTCATTTTCTGCTTTTTCTAGACCCAGGGCGAGAGCGGGGAGTGAGTCGGTCACCAAGTTGACCCACAAAATCATTACGGGGGTCAAAAAGGTCATTTTGAAAAACACCGTGACCACAAAGAGACACAAAACCTCGGCAATGTTGGCACTGAGCAAAAACTTGATGGATTTTTTGATATTGCTAAAAACCTTTCGCCCCTCTTTGACGGCCGTCACAATGGTGGCAAAGTTGTCATCGGCAAGCACCATATCACTTGCACCCTTGGCTACATCGGTACCTGTGATGCCCATCCCAATCCCAATGTCCGCCGCATTGAGAGCGGGGGCATCGTTGACGCCATCACCTGTCATAGCGGTAATTTTGTCATTGGACTTGAAGGCTTTGACAAGGCGTACTTTGTTGCTTGGGGACACCCTTGCAAAGACGCCATAGTCAAGGATGGTGTCGTTGAGTTCTTGGTCGCTCATAGTGTCCACGCTTGCACCATCGGTCACTTTGCCCTCAATGCCAATCTCACGGGCAATCGCCTCAGCGGTGATGGCGTGGTCGCCTGTAATCATCACGGTCTTGATTTGTGCCGTTTTGCATTCTTGAATGGCTGCCTTGACCTCCTCTCTTGGGGGGTCAATCATTGCCATCAAGCCCACAAATACAAGGTCGGATTCAGCGTGTTTTTGTGTGTTGATACCGAGAGCAAGCACTCGCAAAGCCTGTTTTGCAAAGTTCTCACAAGTTGTTTTGAGTGCATCTATGTCTTGCCTGGTGATGGGGCGTACAAGCATCTTGTGAGAGTCTAGGAGTGCGGTCTCCGTGCCACCGTTGTCTACCGCAATATGCGTGCACTTTGCAATCAATCTGTCAAAGGCACCCTTGGTAAAACTTGCTTTTTGGTTGTGCGTATCTGCAATCTCTACGGACATCAATTTGCGGTCACTATCAAAGGGAATTTCGCTTATGCGTTGAAAGCCCGTAGAGAAGTCCACGGCGTGCATCCTAGCATAGGCAGTCAAAGCGGTTTCCGTGGGGTCTCCCAGCAAATGGTCGCCACTCACTACGGTGTCATTGCAAAGTGCCATCCCAAGTGACAAAACCTTTTGACTTTGCGTACGGGGTGGGGTGCTTGCTTGGTAGGTTGTGCCAAGTGTGTGCAAGGTGGTCACCGTCATTTTGTTTTGCGTGAGTGTGCCCGTTTTGTCGCTACAAATGACTTGGGTGCTTCCCAAGACTTCTACCGATGGGATATTGCGTACAATGGCCTTTTGTGTGGACATCACTCTCACGCCCATTGCAAGCACGATGGTCACAACAGCGGGCAATCCCTCAGGGATGGCAGCGACGGCAATGGCAACAGTGGTCAAAAAGGCGGCAATGATGGGGGTCTTGTTGACAAAGAAAGAAGTCGCAAAAATGATGGCTGCAATCCCCAAGACGCCAAAACTGAGGATTTTGGCGGTCTTTGCGAGTTGTTTTTGCAATGGGGTGCCGCCTTTATCTTTTTGAGAGAGAAGGGTGGCAATTTTGCCTACTTGGGTATGGATGCCTGTGGCAACCACGACGCCTTCGCCACGCCCATAAACTACGGTGCTTGTGGAGTACGCCATATTTTTGCGGTCGCCAAGCGGTGTGGCAAGGTCATCAAGTTTGGTGGTGCTTTTTTCGCAAGGCAGGCTTTCACCGGTGAGAGCGGATTCTTGCGTTTTGAGATTGACGCAGTTGACAAGTCTCAAATCAGCGGGGACGCTGTCGCCAGCCTCCAAAACGACCATATCACCAGGCACCAAGTCCTCGCTTGCGATTTTGACAATCACGCCCTCTCGCTTGACCTTGGCAAAGGGCTTGGACATATTTTTGAGTGCATCCATTGCATTGTTGGCTCTGTCTTGTTGGATGAGTCCAATGACCGCATTGACAATCACAATCAAAAGGATGATGCCGCCATCAATCAGTTCGCTATACTCTTTTTGTGACAAGGCAACCGCCCCAGAAATCAATGCAGCGGCAATTAAGACCATCACCATTGCATCAGACATTTGTGCCAAGAATCGCAAAAGGAGCGGCGTTGGTTTTTTGGAGGGCAATACATTCTTGCCATACTGCAAAAGTCTCTTGGTTACTTGGTCAGGGCTGAGCCCTTGCGTGGTGGTTTGCAAGGAGTCCAGGCTGTCCGCAACGGAGAGTGTATGGTGATTGTCTTGTGGTGGCTGCACATTTTGTGTATTTATTTCTTTTTTCATTTTTGTCACCTTGTTTGTTGGTTTGCAATTTTGCATAAAGAGGGGACTATGGAATAAACTAGTAGTAGAATTTTCTACTACTAGTTTGGCTTTTGTGTGCTCAAAAAATGATTATAGACTCATCATTTGTTTGATTTGTTCAATATTTTGTACACCTGTATGTTTTGCAAATACTTGACCGTTTTTGAAAACAATGAGTGTTGGAATGCTGCTGACTTCATAGTTGTTGGCAATTTGCATACAGTCATCGACATTGAGTTTGTATACCTCTGCCTTGCCCGCCAACTCTGTGGAGAGTTTGTCAATGGTGGGGGAGAGCATTTTGCAAGGTCCACACCAGTCTGCAAAAAAATCAACCAAAACGGGATTGCTTGCTTTGAGTACTTTCTCTTCAAAATTTTGCTCCGTGAGAGCGATTACATTGGACATAAATAGTTTCTCCTTCTTAGTTATATTTTGTATTTATTATTGGTATAGGTATCAAATCAGTCTTGGTTGCAAAGTTGCAAAAATGCATCATAGTAGATATCTACGAGCAAGGCAAAATGGTCAAGTCTGTATTTTTCGTTGGGTTTGTGAATGTCTACTTCCACATCAGGGAACTGCAATCCAAATGCCACCGCATTTTTGAGTTCTCTCGCATAGGTTCCACCACCAATTTGAATACAATGGGGGGGCTGACCGGTATGCTTGTGATAAATCCCCAAGAGTGTTTGTATCAAAGGGGACTGCGGGTCAATATAGTGATTGGGCTTGTATGCAATAGTATTATATGTTGCAATACTAGATATATTATATTTTTTTAGACCGGCAAGCAACAATCGTTCAAACTCCTTGTTGTCCACTGTGAGTGGGAGGCGGGTGTCAAAGGACAGCACCAATGAGTCTTCCACCCGTTCAATTTTGGACAGTGTGAGCGTCAAGTCACCGCTTTTGGGACATTCTTGGTTGAGCCCTAGCAAAGATAGTTTGCCACTATCAAAGATATTGGAGAGGGTGCCAAAGAGTGTGCTACG
>WQZE01000007.1 GCA_009780875.1 Bacillota bacterium
ACTTGCACCACCTCCGCTTGCATTCCCGTGCTCTTTGCAACCGACAACACTTGGTCGCTCACCACTTTGCCAGCCTTGATTTCTATGATTCTGTCACTGTACTTGCGGACACTGTCCAAGTCGTGTGACACCACAATCACCAACGCACTCTCCGATATCTTTTTGAGCAAATCAAAAATTTGCTCCCCCGTGCTCTCATCAAGATTGCCCGTAGGCTCATCACACAACAGTACCTTGCTCCCTTTGACCAAAGCCCTTGCAATGGCGACTCTTTGCTTTTGCCCACCGCTCAACTCTGTGATTTTCCGTTCCCCAAGCCCTTGCAAGCCCACTTGTTCCAGCACCTTTTCTACACGATTCCCCCAATCACTCTTTCCTTGCAACCGCAAAGCCAACTCCACATTATGATTGACCGTCCAGTCATCCAGGCAATGAAACTCCTGAAAAACAATCCCAATATGCGTGTTGCGATAGGCATCCATTTGCTCCTTGCCAAACTGTGCAAGATTGTCATCATCCACAATAATTTTGCCACTATCCAACACATCCAAGCCAGCCAAACAATGCACAAGCGTAGTCTTGCCACAACCCGACTTGCCCACCACACTCACAAACCCACAATCCGGCAACTCCATACTCACATCATCCAGTGCCACACTCTCTTTGGACATCCCCTTGTCATAGACCTTGACAGCATTCTTTATTTTTATCATACTCTCTCCCTTGGGACTATTTGTTACACAAACAACCAACACCCCCCACCCATAAAAAGAACTACCACCCCACTTTAAAGGTAGGGCAGTTGCTCAAAATTAAAAACTATTTGTGGTTACCAATGCATACTGGTCTCACCACTGGTAAAACTAACATTACTTTCCGCAGGGTTACTATTGGTTGGCACATACCACCTAGATTTTCTAGCCACAGAGTTATACCCGTTCTGTGCCGTAATGGTAATTTCTCTCTCATCCCAATTGCTATTCCCCCACGATGCGAAATCCACTTTGAAAGTTGTGTTGGGAGGCAACGCACCCGTTGTAGCACCTCTATACTCTGACTTGGTAATATAATTCCTATCAAAGATTCCACCATTCCATTCAAAATAAATGCCAATTTTCACCATTGTAAATCCACCTTGCGAATTGTATAATCTGAATTCTGAGGTGTACAAAGTGCCATACCCACCCCTCACACTAGGCACACCCATCTCTACATTGCGTGTAGCCACTAATCGGGAGGCATTCTGAACACTTTGCTTTGCACCCAAAACAACAAACACACCAGCAACCCCAATGGCAAGACCCAGCAGCAAGGCACAAAACCTTGCAATTCTTACTTTCCTTCTTTCCATTTTTTTACTCCTACATAAAATAAAATTATTTTCAAAGAAGTCTTTGTGCATACCACACCCTATGTACCTTTGCAAACACGACCATCCCAACTCACCAAAAGACAAGATACCATTTGTTACCGCATTTTTGCACTCCTTGACTCGCAAAAACACCTGATTGACACCAAACCGAATACTTGCCCAGGGTAGCAGGGTAGCAGGGTAGCAGGGTAGCAGGGTAGCAGGGTAGCAGGGTAGCAAAAGCCCCTTAATGAATCCATACATTGAACATCCAAATTTTATCTTGTGTAATTTTTCATCCCTTGTCTTTCGCAAATATATCTTACTACAAGTATACCATATCTTTATACAATTGTCAACTATTTTTTTCAAAATATTTTCAATGTTAAAACTCAACAACTCTCCCTCACATATTTCCTCGTTTTGACTAAAAAAATTACAAACTAAAATTGTGACTTTTTCGTGTTGTTTTGATATTCAATTGTTGTCCACAAACTCTTACGGTCTTAGATTATTCACAGTCAGTAAAAGGTTCTTTTTCGGAATCACCCTCGTGCATAATCCTATCACTTCCATCGCTTCCGTGCCAATGAATACACCAACCACCACCTGTTTCATTATTATGAATGGTTGTACGTGCCCCGTCACTTGACGAGTAGGAACTTGAAGTTTTTGCTCCTCTATAATCTGTTTTGTCCCAAGAATTAATTCGCATAATACGACCTCCTTTCTAACCTATTTTTATTTAGTATAACATAATTTCTCACCTTTGTCAATCAATTTTTCAAAATATTTTCAGTTTTCAAAAACGCACCACGCATTCCATCAAAGTCCAACACCACCCATCAATACGCTTTGCAACCTATCTTGGGTCTCAAAAATCCTTATCTGCGTGCAGGTCTCTGCGATGGACTGCAAAGGACAAAACAACACAACTGCGACAATTTTTGTTGACAAGATGCGACCACGCCCCAAATTTTCAGCACCAGTATTTTTTGCATCCCTTTCGCACCCCCACAGCAAACAAAAAACCGTGTACCTCTTGTGCACACGATTTTTTGCTTTGACTACTTCCCTTGTTTTATTGCAAGCACATTTCACTTGCTCTGCGTTTATCTCTTGGGTGCATTGCCCTTGGATTTTTTTGCAATCGTGAGCACAATGCCGACCACAATACCCGTGCCCAACAATCCCACGCCAGCAAGAATACCAATCCCCAACCAAGGCGTATTCTTTGTATGGTCGCTTGGTGCAACGGGGTCCAAAATCCCAGGCTCTTGGGGGTCAACGGGTCCCAAGCCTGGCAACTCTTGCAAAGGCGGTGGCTCTATGGGCAAAAACGGTCCCGTGATTTGCTCCAAATTGTATAGAGTGGTCTCATCGTACTTGGGCGTCTCAAAACTCTCTGGCGTACAGCCTATTTGCTCTGATTGGTCTTTGTCCCATACACGCCCGTGATAATAATCAGCAAACCACCTCTCTTGCAGTCCCGGCGTTTGGTCCGTGCTGATACTAAAACCGTGAAACTCCCCATCTTGCTCATCAATATACCAATAATCTCTTTGGCTATCAAGCACGGGTACCGCAATGCCACGCTCCCTACTCTGTCTTTCCAAGGTGTGCGTAAACTCGTGGGTCGGCGTCCAAGCATCTCTTTTGGTGTACCACCAATCATCTCTCTCCGCTGGGAGCCTTGCTTGCGAATACCCAACTCCATTGAACTGCGTCCCACCCAAACCCGAATAACTATCACAAGGAGCACTGTGCTCCACATCCTCGGCATCACTGATTCTCACAAACGAGAAAATATGGTCATAGCCACCCTCTCTCATAAGTGGTGCTGCCACAGGATAGATATCTCTGGGTGACGCCCAAAAATCTGCACTCCCAAAGGCGGTCAGTGTTGGGATAGGCGTCTCCACTACCTGCACATCAATCCCAATATGGATTTGACCATTGGCAATCCGATTGGTCCGCTCCACAAATTGTGCATACGCCGTTTGAGCAACTTCCACATCCAAATCACTCATTGCCACCTTGACATTGCGTGTTTCTCCATTCACCACAATATTGGCATCCACATTTTTGAGAATCAAACACAAAATTTTCCAATCCGTGCTCATCTGCTCATTGGCTTTTTTGACAATCTTAATGTTCTTAAAAATACTTTTGCCAAGCACGGTGGAGTTCCAACCTTGTCGCAAATAGGCTCTCAAACTGGTTTGCGTATCTTTGGTCACAAAATTGTACCCGAGCACTTGCCATCCACCCATTGCATACTGATAGGCGTTCATACTATTGGCATTGTCAAATCCCACTTGGGCACCATTCGCCCAACCACTCGCACTGTTTTTTATCTCGGCATCGCTCCACACATCCGCAATGATTTCATACTTGGTGCTTGACTCACAGTCCAAATCCATATAAAAATATGAATCCGTAAAGTCCGTACTCTCAATGGTCAACAAGCTGTCCCAACTTTGCTCAAACACAACGGTATCTTTGGCTCCACCAATGCTCCAATCCTTGGGCGTCTCCACCCTTGCATACTGGTTTGCGTCTATTTGTTTTGCCACCGATGCATCGCCAAAGAGTGCCCACTTGTCCCCACCAAAAACGAGCACAAAAGCACAACAAGACAAACAACTGCAAACACTTTGCTTTTGTTTATTCTTTTGCTATTCACTTTTTTTTATCCTTTGTAAAATTTCTTTTGTAAAAAATCGCAGGTGTCCCTGCTCATAGATTGTACCATATCCACACAAATATGTCAGGTTTTTTGCTATTTTTGTCACTATATACTTGTTGCAAAACAAGCCATATTTTGCCATCTATTTTGCAAAAAAAGGCACAAGCCAAAAATGCTTGTACCCTTGTGAGTTGTCAACTTGTTCAACCGACCTCTATTTTTTTGTCTTTGCTTTGTCAATCGCTCTCACGATATCCGCAATGGTTTTGGCACCATCATCAAGGTTGATACGGAGTCCGTATTTTTCCTCGGCGGTCATCAAAATATCTACGGCATCCAGGCTATCAAGCCCCAAAGCCTCAAACGATGCCTCCATCGTGATTTTGGAGGGTACAATCCCACGGCTTTCTACCAATACTTGTTTGAGTTGTTCAAACGACTCCATACTTATCTCCTTGCGGTTGGTTGTGTTCCAAACACGACCGTTCTATTTTTCAATTTTCATTTATACAAATTTTTCTAGGGTGGACAATTGTTTAAAAATACTGAGTGCGGTAGGTTTGAGGTGCACATCGGGCGACAACGCCACAAGTGAGTTGAGCAACATCACGGGTATGTCCTTGTAGTGCGTCCGCTCGTTGGTACTGCTCCCCCACGATACATTTTTGTGCTGCTCTTTGACTTTTTTGAGAATAATCACCACGCTCTCAAACATCACATTTTGCGTTTGCAACACAGACAACAAGATACTCTTGTGAGAGGCAATTTTGCGTGTGCACGCTTCAATGTGGCTACGCCCAAAATAGGGTGCAATCTTGGTGTAGTTGTAGATGCTTTGCACGCCCAAAAGTTTGGAGATTTGTTCACTCCGCTTGTGATTATCGGGCGGTGGCACAAACTCTGCTTTGGTGGTAGTGGCATCTATGATACACTCCGCATACATCTCCCCAAGTCTTTTGTTTGCATTGAGTTCACACGCAAAAAAAGGTGCGTGCTTGTCCGCCATTTTGATGGACATTGCCGCAATGGTGGGGCTGCCACACACAAGCCGGCTGTCCCCCAAACATTGACACAACACACCCAGCCGTATATTTTTTTCGCAAAGACTTTTTTGCAATTTTTGCAAATCAATCTCTCCCGCCAAATAGTTGTACAACTCCCGCACGAGTTCGGCCCCGCTGTCCAAAATCTGATTGGCAATATTTTTGCAATACTTGGTATGCTCTACCACGGACAACAAGTACCAATCAAAAATCGCCATACAGTTGCCACAATACTTTGCAATCGCATAGCAGGTCTCCAAAGCTGAATAAGTAGCAAAGTTCTTGGTATCACACACAATGGCAACGGGAGGATTGGTTTTAACAAGTTCAAAAAAACCATTTTTTTGCACAAAGGCGGAGGGTGCCAAAGCATTGTTTGCAAAAAGGCTTGTCCCATATACAAACACGGGTAGTTTTTTGGGCTGGGCAATATACTTGGCGGTGTCCACCACGCACCCACCCCCCACAGCAAGCACAAGGGCGGTGTCATCTGGCACCTTGTACGCAAACGGAAGCGTGGGCAAAAACTCATCTTCAAAGACCGCTTTGGCAATCCGATAGCCAAGCCTTAACAAACGATGGCACATTGCATTGCCATACATCTCCCACACACTTTGGTCACACACAAACAAAATCTTGCTCCCAAGAGGGGCAAACCCACCCAGGATATCAAAAAACTTTGCGGTGACATCCGTCCCCACCAAAATGTTCTTGGTAGTCACCCCGTGCTCGCTCCCACAATCACATTCGTATTGTGTGCTGCACACCTTGGACAACTCTAACTCGTTTTGTTTTGAAATCAGCATCTTTTTATTTTCTCAACTTGTGCAAAGCAATTTTTGCATTGACCGCAAAATTCTCCTCTCGCCCAAGCATTTTTATCCGCTCTATCTTGTCCGTGTCTCCTTGATTGGCTGCCACAATGATGGCTTGGTTGTACACAATTTTGGCTCTTGCCAAGTTGCTCCCAATCCAAGGCTCCAAGCCCTTGTACGCAAACAACGCATTGTCCACCAAGTCTATGATATGCTTGGGTGCATGAATTCTTGCCACTTTGTCATTGTGTGGACACACCTTGCGACACTCGTCGCATCCCAAAAATCTTGTGCCTATGTGGTCAAACATTGCCAAAGATTCTTGTGGTTTGCCCATATGTTGCCTGATACACTTGTCACAATCAAACGACCCGTCCGCTCCAATCGCACCCGTAGGGCAAGCCTCCACACACCGATTGCAATCTATGCACCACTCATATTGCCTTGGCATACGCACAAGGTGCCCATCCCCCAACTGCACGGTCACATCTGCATCGGTCCGCACCACCTGCAAAGCAAAGTAGCAACCCATTGTGTGACTGATGGCAAGTCCATTGAGTCCACGCACCCCAGCAATCCCGCTCTCGCCCGCCAACCACTTGTAATGCAAATCGCCCGCAATCTCAGCCCTTGCCCCGCTCTCTTGCAAACAAGCAACCAATTGCCTTGCCGTATGGTACAAGTCTTGTGAGCACAGATAGTAACTATCCAACGAACAGTCCACATAGGGCTCATACGCCTTTGCCAAAATCAACAAATTGCCATTTTGTTTTTGCGTGACACTTGTGCCCTCTTGCATTATAGCATATTCCGTAACATTTTGCAATAGTTTTTGTATGGTCTGACCCAATTCTTTCTCCTTTTTTCAAATCCTTGCGTCTTGCATCCTATGCGTTGTACCCAATGTCTTCCAAAAATCTTTTGACCGCAAAATGCTGTGTCGCATTTTTGAGCACGCAAACCCCAATGCTCCGTGGTTTCAGGTTGGCATTGGTGCTGATTTTGTACAATTCCCTATGGCTAAGTTCGTGCCCTACAAACGCCTCCGTGACACAAGCAATCCCAAGCCCATTCTTTGCCAACTGCACCATCAGGGCGTGACTACTCACCTCCAAGACCGGATTTGCTACCACGCCCATTTGTCTCATGGTCTCCTCAAAGGCGTTTCTTTCGTCGGTGCCTTTTCGCAAAAGTATCAAGGGCAACTTGACCAAATTTTCCATCTTTTGGCGTTCTTTGGTGTGGGCTAGATACTTTTCGTTGCAAACAAAGCAATCGTGCAAGTACAGCCAAGGCTTGCATTCAATCTCCTCATCCTCCAAGGGATGCCCCACAAATCCAATGTCAATCTTTCCACTCTTCAAATCCCAAATGGTTTGCTGTGATTTTTCACACCGTATCTCTATGTGTGTATCTGGGTACAGATTGCGAAACCTTGCAATAGGCTTGTCCAAAAAATACTTGCAAAGGTCGTCAGCGGCTCCCACCCGCAAATTTCCGCTGTCCAGGTTTTGATACTCTTCAAGCCTTTTTTTTGCTTGTTCTAGCCAATGGGTGGCTCTCTCCACATACTCAAAAATGACATCACCTTCCTTGGTGAGTTCCACCCCTGTGCGAGTCCGATAAAACAACTTGCACCCAAGTTGTTGTTCCAGTTGTCGTATGTTTTGCGAGATTGCCGATTGTGACACATACAACTCCTTGGCAGCCACCGAAAAACTTTTATTTTTTGCCACACAATAAAACACTCTATACAAGTCCGAGTTTATATTCATACTCCCTTACACACCTTTTTGCACCCTTGACCCAAAGCCTTGGTTGCGTGACCCGCTCATACTTTACAACACGCAAAAGAGTACGCAGCCTGTACGCAATGCATGCACCAAAAGCAGTGTACCCCCCATTATCAATGCGTCTCCTCTTGCTCTACACGCAGTTTTGCCACTCTCTTGGTGTTTTGATCAACCTTGATACAATCATTGATTTCTATCCCACCGACCACCATCACACGCTCTCCCACCGTCCAAAGCGGAATCTCATCTCGCAACAACTGTGGCACTTTTTTGTCCACCAAATACTTTTTGAGTGATTTTTGTTTGCCACCAAAAGGCACAAACACATCACCCTCTTGCCTTGTCCTTTGCGTGACTTTTGGCAACTTGTCCAAATCACAATACAGCACTCTGTCCAAAAACACGCCTCTCTCTTGGCTCTCTTGCTCCCATTGTGAGACCTCCAACACTTGCACAACCAATTTGCTTTGTGACTTTGGCTGGACTTTGTCCCCATGCACCACCACACAATCATACTGTACTTGTGCCCAGAGCCCCTTGCAAAGTTGTGTTTTCTTGCCACTTTGCAAACGAGTCATCCCAAACAAATTGTTTGCCATTTGTTGCGTGATATCCCCAAAACCAAACCTGTCCCTCAGTCCATACAAAACCTGCAAACACGCAGTCTCACAGTCCAAGTCATCCTTTTGCAAACACGCTCGCTCTCCCATCCAATGTACCCGTGGCTCTCCCCCTTGCACAAGTCGTGCTTGCGTATCCCTTGCGTTGTCCACAAGGCGTGCAATCGCCGAGCCAACACTCCACCGCTCTTTGAGTTTGGGCACAATCTCTTGCCTCAAAAAGTTGCGGTCATACTTTGTATCCAAATTGGTGCTGTCCGTTTTGTACACAATACCGTGCTTTGTCGCATACTCCAAAATGTCTTGCTTGCTCTCTTGCAACAACGGTCTCACAATTCCCTCGGGCGTGAGTGGCTCCATCCCACAAAGCCCCTTGACCCCCGTACCTCGCAACACCCTAAACAACACGGTCTCAATCTGGTCATCCAAATGATGGGCGGTAGCCACCAAATCATACCCCCGCTCTCTCATCTCCGCATATCGCTCACGCCTATACTCCCTGGCACACAACTCCTCACTACCCCCACGCTCACGCACTCTCTTTTTGATATCGGTCTCAAACCCAAAAAACTCCACACCCCTTTGCTCACACCAATCCCTCACAAACAAAAAATCTCCCTTGCTCTCCTCGCCCCGCAACCCGTGCTCCACACTCAACACCGCCAACGCCCCCAAAACACCTCTGCACGCAAAAAACAAACTGGCAAGCACCATACTATCCGCCCCACCACTCACCGCCACACACACACGCCTCCCAGCACAGTGCTTGTCAATAAACTCTTTCACTCTTTGCATTGTTCTACACTTTCCAAAGGCATCGGCAACCCCAACTTGACAAGCGGAATGTACTCAAAATAATACTGACACCCTACATTGATAATATAATCCAAAACATCCTTGTATCCGCCTTGCAAAAACCAATCGCTCAACAAGTAAATATACTCCACCTCAATATTGACCCTGGACATCAATCGTTGGTATTGTTTTTTCTTGAAATCACAAGTTTGCAGTTTTTCATCCACACTGCCACTCACTTGCTGGAATTTGCACTCAATGACAAAGAGCGTATTATTTGCCAAAACAAATAGGCTGTCATCAGGCAAAAGTCTCTTGGAAATACATTGTCTCCAATCAATCCCCAACTCTTTCAAAAAAACACTATAAAAACTGTTTTTCTTGTATACCCTTGCCACCAAGGCGTCCTCAAAAAACACTTCGTTGCCACGCACCTTGTATCCTAGTTTTGTGCCCAAAAAAGTAGCCAAATCCGTTTGCCCCTCAAAAAACAAACCCGTGCGTGTGTTTTTGCCACCCTTGCCATCTTTTATCACGCCACTCTCTCCTTATCCAAATAAACCTCTTGGTTGCACCGTGTAGTTTTTTACCACAATTTCGGATACATTGCCTCGCTTGCTTGCGTTGCTATTGATGGCTCTTTTTGCCGTGACTCTTGCAATATCAAAATCCCCATACAAGTCATCAAAAAAATTGTCTTGCTCATTTTTGCCTTTTGGGTCACTGTTGCTGAGCAAAATATCCGCACCCTTGCCCACACATTCTTGCACAAACCCTGCAAGCCTTTTTTGGGCATCATCATCAAAACCATCTTTTTGATAACCCACAAAATACGCCGTTTGGGAGATGGGTCTATACGGAGGGTCAAAGTATACAAAGGTGTGGTCATCCACCCAACTACGACACACGGCGTACTCTCCACAAACTATCTCCACTTTTTGGAGCAATGCACTCACCGCACGCAAATTGTCGGCATCGCAGATTTTGGGGTTTGTATATTTTCCAAACGGAACATTGTACTCCCCTTTACGATTGACCCGATACAATCCATTAAAACAAGTTTTGTTGAGAAAAATAAACTGAGCCGCTTGCAAAATGTCCACACCGTGCTCATCCAAATTTTGTTGCAATCGTTGATTGTATTGCTTGCGTATTTGCAAATACGCCTCTTTTCTCAAATCTTCTGTCTTGGACAAATACTCCGCTTGCATTGAGTCCAAAAGCAAAATCAGTGACTCCACGGCTTGCTGCACACAACGGTAACCATTGACCAGTTGCCGATTGCTATCCACGATAACCGCTTGCTTGACATCACAAGTCTGCAATACATCCAACAAGACCGCACCACCACCCACAAACGGTTCCACAAAAGTTTGTATTCCGCCCTCCCAAAGACGCTGAGGATACAGTGCACGCAAATCTTTCAACAACTGCCCCTTGCCCCCAGCCCATTTGACAAAGGGCTTTGCCACCATCTTTTTTTGCACCGCTGTCAATATCGCGCTCCCATTTCTTTGCTTTATTTTTTTTACACCAATTTTATCCCAAGCCCCAAAATCTGCAAGCAAAATGATGCAAATTATTTTTCAATCTTCAATCCCACTCCGCCATCTTTTTTGCACTCCATCAAGAACAACTTGGGGAGCAACAGTTGCAAGCGTTTGGGTTCCAGTTTGGCAAGTTTGCACTCGTGAATGACTTCGGCAAGTCGTTCCACTTTGTGAACAATGCAAAACCTCCCACCCGTGCTCAGAGCATATTTGGCACATTGTACGGTGTCGTGGAGTGAGAGTGTGTGCTCGGTTCTGCTCATCGCCACACTTGGGTTGATAGCACTGTCTCCACCATCCACCTTGTAATACGGCGGATTGGCGGTCACCAGCGTTGCAAATCCACTCTCAAAGTGTGTGGCAATGTTTTGTGCCTTGTCCTCAATGATTTGGATTTGTTGTTGCAACCCATTGTATGCAATGCTTTGCCTAGACATCCGACAAAGCGGCTCTTGCAACTCCACCCCATACACCTTGCGTACCCCAAACTTGCCCGCCATCAAGAGGGGCACAATCCCACTCCCGCTCCCAATATCCAACACAATGTCCTTGCCTTTGGCTTTTGCAAAATGAGCGAGTGCCACCGCATCCGTACCAAACCTGAAATACGCCTCACTCTGATATATCCAGAGCCCATTGGTTTGCAAATCTTCTAACACATAGTCCGGAGCGGCTGCGTGACCCTCTTGCAATACGCCCTTGCCCGCCTTGCTCATACCACAAAAATCTCAGGCACATTGCGTTTGAGTCCATCCACATCCATACCGTACCCACCCACAAATGGCAAGCCTTCCAGTTCAAACCCCACAAAGTCCGCCTTGATGCCATCCACCTTGCGACCTTTGGGCTTATCAAGCATACAGGCAATATACACATTCTTGGCTTTTTGCTGTACAAAAAGGTCACGCAAATACTCCACCGTATGCCCGCTATCCACTATGTCATCAATCACCAGCACATCGCATCCGCCCACACTGTTGCGGAGCCCATCCACCACCTCAATTTTGCCCGAACTCACTTGCCCACTGCCATAACTTGACAAAGACAAAAAGTCCCATTTGACATCTCTTTTGAGTTCTCTCACCAAATCCACAAAAAACATAGCCGCCCCACGCAACACACAAACACATATCAAAGGCGTGTCTCCAAGCGGTATCTTTTTCTCAATCTCTACACCAAGTTCCTTGATTCGCTTTGCAATTTGTTCTTTGCTATACAGTGTTTTCATTTTTTATCTCCCTTTTGTTGGATCGTGTTTATCTCATTCTACAACAGTTTTTTGAGCTCTGCCACTCTGTCAAGTTTCTCCCAAGCATAGACATCCCCGCCAAAGTGTCCATAGGCGGCCGTTCTTGCAAATACAGGCTTTTGCAAGTCAAGTTGTTTGATGATGGCTTGCGGTCTCATATCAAAGAGGTTTTTGACCGCCTTGGTCAATTTGATATCCTCCATCACGCCCGTACCAAAGGTATCCACGAAAATGGCCATCGGTGCCGCTACGCCAATGGCATAGGATATTTGCAATTGTACTCTTTTGGCAAGCCCCGCTGCCACAATGTTTTTGCACACATATCTCGCCATATACGCCGCACTACGGTCCACCTTGGTGGAGTCCTTGCCACTAAACGCTCCCCCACCGTGTGGGCAGTACCCCCCATAAGTGTCCACAATGATTTTTCTACCCGTCAAGCCACTATCACCGTGCGGGCCTCCCACCACAAACTTGCCAGTAGGATTGACCAAAATTTTGGTGTCCTTGTCAAGCCATTTGCCCGCAACGGGCTCAATGACCTTGGCATACAAATCTTTTTTGATGGTCTCCAAGTCCACTTCGGCACCGTGTTGTGTGGACACCAAAACGGTGTCCGCTCTTTTGGGGGTCGCCCCCTCATACTCAATCGCCACTTGGGTTTTGCCATCCGGTCTCAAATATCCAATCTGCCCACTCTTGCGTACCTCAGACAGTCTCCTTGCCAAAGCGTGCGACAAACTAATCGCCAAAGGCATACAGTCAATCGTGTCGTCACACGCATACCCAAACATCATTCCTTGGTCGCCCGCTCCCAAGTTCTCCGCACTATCCAACGCACTATTGACCCCTTGTGCAATGTCCGCACTCTGCTTGTCAATCCGCACATCAATTTTTGCGGTCTTGTAGTCAAACCCAATGCTTGGGTCCACATAGCCAATTTCCTTGATGGCATCCCTGGCTATTTTTTCATAGTCAATTTTGCCCCCACAAGACACCTCGCCCATCACAAGCATATAGTCCGTAGTGGTGGCACACTCACACGCAACCCTTGCCTTTGGGTCAATCGCCAAAGCCGCATCCAACACGCTATCGCTCACCTTGTCACAAACCTTGTCAGGATGCCCCTCGGTCACACTCTCACTCGTAAACAATCTTTTCATAATATCGTATTCCTTTTGATTTTATCTTGTCTTTGACCACCCTATCCCAGGTGCTTTTTTACTTTTGTAATGCTCACCCATTGTACAAATGACATTGCGTATCAAACTGCATCAAAAATCAAATTACATTTGCACATTTGTCACCCCACAAGTATACCATATATCACGCTCCTTGTCAACTTTCACAACTCCCCTTTGCCCACCAATCAAAAAAACAACCCGCCAAAATTGGCAAGTTGTTTTTTGTGTTGCAAGTTTACTCCCACCATCCAAGGCCATTGCAAACAATGTTTTTGCTCCCATTACCCCTCACAAAAAGGACACTCCCATCTCCAACAAACCCCTTCGCTCCTCCAACGGTTTATAATGCACCGCCACTTGCAACGGCTTGTTTTTGAATGTTTCCTTGCTATCCAACAATACCACAAAATGCGTGGGTGCCATCATCAAAGTGATGGTCTGTTCGTCGTCATCCACGACCACCTCTTGTTGCTTGACAGACTCATAAAAATACTTCACTCCTGCAAAATCACTCTCCACAACAGTTTTATTCTCTTCGCCCTCAGAAATAACTCCCACCAACTCCGACACCAAGTGCGCAGGCAAAAACGGCGTAAAAATCACGATGACCCCTTGCTCAACACGCTCCTGCAAAAAAAACTCCGAAAAATTGCTTGTTTTGTAATACACGCCAACACTATCGTTATTCTGCTCAACAATACCAAAATATTCTTTTGCACCTTCTGTCACCCTTGCAATACAAAGCATCCTACCTTCATAATTGTCTGTCATAGTGACCTCATATCCCGCCGCAACCAAAGCAACACTCTGCTCTTCCAAAGACAGCGTTGACAAAAACTCATTGTCGTACCTGTACGCTTCCCACGCAAACGGCAACACCAGTGTACCTCTGCCAAAGTAATCCTCAATCTTGCCGTCAAATCTTGGGGTACTCTTGTTGTCACACCCAACAAGCAACCCCGTCAAGCAAAGCATCCCCAACACAATGACCAAAAAAATTTTTACTCTCTTTGCAAACAATGTCTTCATCCAACCCACCTTGACACCATATTTTCGGTCCCCCAAAACCAAATCGCTTTCCATTTTTACCTCTTCCCAATACAAATCATTCTGCTACTTCAAACACTGCTATCGTTTACACATCCATTTGCACGACCTTTATCTCTACTTGACCACTATCCATTGTGAGTGCGGTGTATTGCATTTGCACTTTGCACGGCACCGTATCCGCCAAGTCGTCATTGCCTTGACTTGTTCCAGTCTTCAACAACGCACCTTCTGTCACAAAATCAACCACCTCGCTTTGTGAATCCACCAAAACGCTCTCCCCTTTGGCAAACTGAGCAAAGAACCCGACAAACTCCTCAAAAGTCATTTTTATTTCCATACTCAATTCCCCACTGACCTCATCTTGCTCTGTCCGCACTACATACGGAGTAGGAAAAATAGACCTCGCAAACAAAAAGTCTTGCTGTCCTGTGAGATTGACCAAATCATAGGATGCGGGTGAGATTTCGTATTGTCCTGGTCGGGTCTCCACCACCACAAACGCACTTTTTCTTGCCCCTTGCCCCATTTTTATCAACCCTTTGTTGCCAGCACCAAAATCCAAAACTTGCCCTTCACTCTCCACACTGTATGACACAACTTGCATTTGTTCGTCCAAACTTTGGACGCAATCATACTCCAACCTACCACTCCGTGTAAGCGTCTGTTTGTATTGCTTTGCATTAGCAATCTCATAGGGCAGCGTATAGGTCTCTCCATAAAAATCCAACAACCAATTCTCAGTCCCAAATGGTTCTTGTTTTATACAACCCGTGAGTGCCAATCCCCACAACAACACGCACACACTCAACGCCCCTACACGCCATAGTTTCATCTTCTTGCTCACTCTCAATAGTTCGCCCCCCATATAGAACAACCATTCAAAATCAAGTCACTTTCCATCACTACTGTATTGTTTTTCCCGCCGTTATCTATATTCTCTGTTGCCTTTTGCTTGAAAGGTATGCCCACTTTATTGTTGATACGATTGCTAATAATACCAATAATTACTTTCAATGCTGCGCCAAAGGCTGTCTGATTGATTATATTTGTAATTGCATTAAGGTCTCCATTGTACATCCGTTGTAGCGTAGTACGCAAAGCGTCCCAACCAAAATGTTCCAAAATAGCCTGTATTGTAGGATGGTTCAGCGTACCCAAGACAGTCTCCAACCATTTTGAAAAATCAGCATTGCTTGCAAACATTTCATTGGATGCATTTGCCAACACTTGCGTGCCCAAAGCAAAAAACAATGCATTGGGATTGTTGAGTGCCAAATAGTATCCAATAGGCACATTCACAAAAAGTATTTTTTTCTTTCTCACATAAAAATCATTTCTGCCTTTTTTAAAGTAGTCCTCTACGGCATTTCTCGCCAACCCATCTTCTTTGACATAATAATTCCCATCCTCCCCTTCTACCAAAACATCCTTTGCAACAAGGTCGTTAATCATTTCAAGGTTTTGAGCATAGGCTTGCATTGTGTCCAAATCAACACTCTCAATGCTCACGCCACCTCTCACCCTTTGCGACAAATCTAGTGACACCGTACCGTTGTCATTTTGCACAAAAAAGTCAATATATTTTTCTGCCAATTTTTCAAAGTCTTGCGATACCTGCACCTCTTGTGTTGGAGCACTTTCCACTCGTTTGCTTTTAAGCACTTGTTGCAAACCAAAACTCATACAAAAAACAAAACAAAGCGATAGTGCCACCACTGCCACCCACCGCTTTTTTGTCATTCTTGCAAGCCATTGCTTGCCTGTGCTTTTGACACTCTCTACACCTTGTGCACTGTTTATACTTTTCATACAATTTGTTCTCCTAAAATTTTATTTTAAAAGTCACAAATTTACAAGAACACCTTCTCCCCCATCACCCGTTGCTACAAAGCGTACACAATCTCTCCATTG